>JBDNID010000064.1:0-9361 GCA_041688475.1 Aquiluna sp. | reverse complement strand
GAATTAGCCCTTACTAGCTCTTCGCCAACTTTGCCAATTCGCACCTCGAGTCCAGACTCTTTTACCAACTTAACTATTTGGCCAGCCGGTCTAGCGTGCAAGCCGATGGGGTCTTGAATTATTAGGTTGGCTTTGATTGTGGTGGGCATTATTTCTCCTGGTTACTTGAGCGATGATAGCAAAATTATCAGTTGGGGCTTGGGCCGCCTAGGCCCGATTCAACGCACTTTTGTGCATTGAAAAGACCTCGAGCAAGTTCGGGTATAAAGGATGTGAAGGATTGATTCCACAGATCTTCGCCACACAATCCGCTACCGATTGGGTTTCAATAATTTCTGCTAACTCGAGCACCTCCGAATCGCCATCATCGCGAAACAAAAGTGCTGCAAAAACGACTTCTAAAATTGCCTTAGGTTCGTGTCCTAGTTCGGCGGAGTAGGCCGCCGGCCCTACCAGCCTCTCGTTTCTTGAGAGTTTTCTAAGGGGTTGTCGGCCAACCCTTGCTACCTGGTCGTCGATAACGGGGTTTCCCAGCCGCTCTAAAGTATTAGCGACATAAGCCGCGTGCTTCTTCGGATCGAATTGGTGACGATCAACCAGCACTCGAGAAGTCTCATCTAGGACTCGACGGGTGGTTTCAAACACTTTAGGGTCGCCTAAAGACTCAGATATGTTTCGGTAACCCGCGAGCTGGCCCAAATAGGCGATTGTTAGGTGGGCTGTGTTGACGGTGAAAAGCTTGCGCTCGATAAATGGTGCTAAATCTTTAACAAACACTGCCCCGGGTATTTTGATGGTCGAATCTGAAATTCGGCTTGAATCGATTACCCATTCACAGAACTCTTCGACGAACACATCTGGAGCGGAGCCCTCCGGCTGCATCGGAACGATTCGATCCACAGCCGTGTTGGCAAAAAGCACTTTCTCGTAATCAAGCTGGCCCTGTTCCTTTATCGCGCTCTCCAAGATATCAGTGGCGTTTATCGCATTTTCACAAGCCATCACTAATAGAGGGTCACGGCGGGCTCTTGCTCTGATTCCAGCCGCAATAGCACTGGCTAGCCTGGGTAAAAGATTGGCCCCGACCGATGCGGTAACTAGATCAGCTTCTGATATCGCCCGGACCAGATCATCAAACTGATTCACCGAGTGTAGCGCCGTGAAGTCTGAGTAATGCTTCGTGGTTTGTTGCTCGGTTAAGACGGTGAGACGGTATTCACCTGCAGATAGCAACGAGTCGATTAATGATTGATTGACATCGGCAAATGTGACAAAAAAACCAGCGTCTTGCAGAACTGCGCCGATAAATCCGCGGCCAATGTTTCCTGCGCCAAAGTGAACAGCTTTCAAGTTCAAACCTTCTTGTAAATATCTAAATCGGAGCGGTCGAAATTAATCTTGGGAGCTGAGAAGCAAGTCAAGAATATCGGCGGGAGAATTTGAATTCATCAAAATGGCTAGGTGCGCCTGATCCTGGATTAGTTCTGCAAGGTTCCCCAGAATATCAACGTGAGCATCGCCCTTAGAGGCAATTCCCAGCACGCAGCTCACCAGTTCATCCCCCCACATAACGGAGTTTTCGAGCCTCAGGAATACAAGCTGGTCATAATTTACAAACTTGCGAGACTCGTCGGTGCCGTGCGGGATGGCGAAACCCATGCCAATGGCTGAGGAGAAAATCCGCTCGCGCTGCCACATAGCTGTCGTGTACTCGGGCTCGATTGCCCCAAGCTCTTCCAATAGCTGGCCACAACTGGCCACAGCCTCCTCCGAGGAGGAAGCTGTGGCAGCTAGTTGGATTCCGGCCTGTTGAATCAGATCAGTCATCGGAGATATCTTGACCCTCCTGAAGCGCACTAACCAATCTTGCGATGATTAGGTCACCCAGAAACATGTCAAATGCGATAACTACCGAGTCGGGAACGGCTTGCTTAGCTCGACCGCTTAGACCTCGGTGACACAGAACTATGTCGTGCTCTGTGGTTGCCAACTGATTTACAGGAGAGTGAGTCACCGTGATTCCTTGTGGCTTGAGCTGCTTGGCCAGCATTTTCGCCACCATCACGGAAGAACCCATTCCAGCCTCGCATGCCACGACGATCGTCTTGACAGAGGCTCCGGATACTTTTGCCATATTTACTGAGTCTCTCCAGTCTTCATCTCACTGCTTTTTGCCTTAGCACCCGCGAGGTCGGATGCAGTTGCATCGTCCTTGGATAGTCGAAGAATAAAGAAGGCGACCGTGAAGCTAACTGCGGCAGCCATGAAGATACCCAACAACACACCGAGGTGGTCTCCCGGAGGAGTCATCGCCATCCAGGCAAAAATTGAGCCTGGCGAAGGAGTTGCGACTAGCCCAACGCCGGTTGCCAGGAATACGGCAACTCCAGTTGCTCCACCAGCAATCATCGCGATGATGGTCTGTGGCTTTAGCAACACGTAAGGGAAGTAGATCTCGTGAATTCCACCAAGGAAGTGAATAATGATCGCTCCTGGAGCCGAACCGCGAAGTGCCTTGGGTCCTGCAAGCCAGAAGGCAAGCAATAAGCCAAGACCTGGGCCCGGGTTGCTCTCGATCATAAACATGATTGACTTGCCCGCGGTCTGAACATCAATGACACCAAGCGGTGCCAACACTCCGAAGTTGATTGCGTTATTTAGGAATAGGACCTTGGCCGGCTCAATCAGGATTGAGACCAGCGGCAAGAGACCCGCATCCACCAAAACCTTGATTCCTGAGCCAAGAACATCGGTGATTCCGTTCACGGCAGGACCGATGCCCCAGTAGCCCAGAATTGCCAAAAGCAAACCGGAGATACCCAGGGAGAAGTTGCTTACAAGCATCTCAAAGCCAGCAGGAACCTTAGGGTCCAATGCCTTGTCAATCTGCTTCAAGACCCAAGCGGCTAGCGGGCCAATGATCATGGCGCCGAGGAACATTGGAACATCGGTTCCAACAATGACACCTACGGTAGCAATCGAAGCGATAACGGATCCGCGCTGACCGTGCACTAAGCGACCGCCAGTGTAGGCAATCAAAATCGGCAATAGGTTCACAATCATTGGACCTACCATTTGGGCTAGGTCTTCATTTGGGAGCCAACCGGTTGGGATGAATAGTGCCGTTAGGAGACCCCAGGCGATGAATGCGCCGATGTTTGGGATCACCATTCCAGCAAGGTTGCCGCCGAACTTCTGCAGTGAAGCTCGCCAACCTTTTTGTCCACTGTCCATAGTGGGGATAAAATTAGCCATGGGTACTGCCTTCCTTAAGAGGGGTTGTATTCTGTGTCGCCAGGATGAGAGTTTGGTTGAGATCCGCTCTTGTCCTGGTGACCCTTTCTCCACTTCAATTGAGTAGAGAAGTCTTGATTAGGCGAGGGCAATTTCAACCCCCGCGTTCGTAAATGCGTCGATGAATTCTTCGTGGGTTGTGACATTGGTCACCAACCGATCAAAATCTCCAAAATTGGCAAACCTGGCCGGATAACTAGATCCAAATTTTCCAGCGTCCGCCAGCAAAAAACGCTCAATGGAATTCTTCATCATGGTTTTTTTCACCATGGCTTCGTCTGTATCAAAGGCGGTAACTCCCCCTTGAATGGATATTCCGTTAGTCCCGATAAAACTCGCCACCGCATTGAGTTCAGATAAATCAGCTACTGTCTTTGCGCCAACCGAGCTCAGGGTGGCGGGCCTAATTTGCCCGCCCAGAATCTTAACTTTCGTGGAGGTACCAGAAATTTTGTGGGCCAATGTGATGCTGTTGGTTACAACCAAAAGATTTGGCCTATCCCTTAGGTGAGGAGCTAAACACTCGGTGGTTGTTCCCCCATCGACAAAAATGCATCCTTCTTTGGGGATGTAGGCCGCTGCCAGATCCGCAAGGGCTTGTTTTTCCCGAGGATTGCGGTCGTACCGTTCCGGGATCGTGTATTCCTTGGAATAGCGCTCGAGTGAAATAGCGCCTCCGTGCACCCGTCGCACGACTCCCCTGCGCTGGAGGATATCTAAGTCTCGCCTAACGGTTTCTACGGCTACCGAAAGCTTGGAGGCAGCATTGGTCGCGTCAAGCCGGCCCTCTGATCGAGTCCACTCAATAAGCTTGAGTCTTCGCTCTTCTGCCAACATCCTTGAACGCCTCCGGGTTCGCCTGAAATTGCCCGTTTTTATCGGGTTTGAGGTCAAGTTAGCAGGAAATTCACATAAATCTCCACCTAAACGGGCAGAAACTCACATTTTTAGTAACGATTCTATAAACCGAGTTCTCTATTGCGCTCATCCATCACCATGCGGCCCCACAGATAAAAAGCGGCCAGTGCGAAAAACGCCCACTCAAGAGCGTAAAACAGGGTCAACCAGTTGATCTCTATCCCCTGTTGCCTTATCCCAATGGAGATCTGGTCAAGCCCAACATCGATACCGTCTTGCACAATCAAATAGATTGGGTAAGAGGCAAAGGGATCGTTGGAATAAAAATTAACCAGCTGAGCTAGCGACAAAGCGCCCAAAGTCCTGGAATCACCAGAGTCCACCGGGGCCTCGGATGGCTGGATATAGCCGGATACCCTTAGCGGCCCAGCCGAAAGCCGGGCTTTTGCCGCCAGCGCAGCTTCTAAATCAGGAGCGAAGCCCAAAGCCAGGGTGAGGCTCACCGGCTCGTTATCGACTTGGGTAACTGAATTTGCAACTAGCCAGTAACCTGAAACACTGTCCTCACCAACTAGCTGAAGCCGCTCTTGCACGATATACACGTGCTCTTCATCGACGTCAGTCGTTACAAAAGCCTGGCGATCGAATATAAAAGGCTGCAGAATTCCCGGTTGAACCAAATCATTCAGCGGCACGGGATCGTTTTCCTCAATAACCACTCCAACAACGTTGAAGGTTCTTGAAAGCTGCCACTGCATTAACAAGGAGAACACGACGGCGACCAGCAGCGCCACGAAAAGACCCCCAATCCACTTGGGCCTTTTAGCGACTTGCCAAAAGCTGAGTTTTTCCATTTAGTCGTGCGGGTTCAAAATGATGTCAACACGCTGGAATTCCTTAACATCCGAGTAACCGGTGGTGGCCATCGAGCGCCTCAGCGCGCCAATTAGATTGGCGTGCCCATCGGGAGCATCGGCCGGGCCCAGCAGAATGTTTTCAAGCGGGGCATGGGTGCCCACTCTTACCCTGGCTCCGCGAGGTAGCTGATTGTTTACCGCTTCTTGACCCCAGTGCCAACCCCGACCTGGAGCCTCGGCTGCTCTTGCCAAAACGGTCCCAAGCATCACAGCATCTGCACCACAAGCAATGGCCTTGACTATATCCCCGGAGGTCCCCAAACCGCCGTCGGCAATCACGTGGACATATCTCCCACCCGATTCATCCATATAATCTCGTCTTGCGGCTGCAACATCGGCAACCGCGGTTGCCATTGGTGCGTGAATACCAAGAACTTTTCTAGTTGAGCTCGCAGCTCCACCGCCAAAGCCCACCAGAACACCGGCGGCTCCGGTGCGCATCAGGTGAAGTGCGGCCGTGTAAGTGACAGCACCTCCGACCATAACCGGAACATCCAACTGATAAATGAACTCTTTGAGGTTTAGCGGCTCAACGGTCTTGGAGACGTGCTCAGCGGAAACAGTGTTTCCACGAATTACAAACATCTCTACTCCAGCTTTTAGAACCACTGAGGCTAATTCAGCGGTGCGCTGAGGGGAAAGGGCTCCCGCGACCGTCACTCCGGCAGCACGAATCTCGGCGAGTCTTTCGGTAATTAGTTCGGGCTTAATCGCGGCGGAATAAGCCCTTTGCAAGATGGTTGTTGAGTCCTCTTGCTTGGCGTTAGCAATTAGCTCAAGCTGAGCGGTTGGATCCTCATAGCGAGTCCAAAGACCCTCCAGGTCCAATACCCCTAGCCCACCAAGTTTGCCAAGCGCAATAACTGTGGCTGGGGACATCGCGGAGTCCATTGGCGCTGCGACCACTGGCAGCTCAAACTTATAAGCGTCAATTGACCAGGTGGTAGAAACATCCTCAGGGTCGCGGGTGCGCCTGGTTGGGACAACGGAAATGTCGTCAAAAGAGTACGCGGTCCGAGCGCTTTTGGCGCGACCGATTTCAACTTGATTCATTATTTTGGCCTCCTAGCGAGTGCCGTAATTCGGTGCCTCGATGGTCATCTGAATATCGTGCGGGTGAGACTCTCTTAGCCCTGCAGATGTGATTCTCACAAACTTGCCCTTTTGCTGGAGCTCGGGGATTGTCGCTCCGCCAACATAGCCCATTGCGGCCCTTAGGCCCCCGGTTAGTTGGTGCACCACGGAGGCTACGTTGCCGCGGTAAGGAACCCTGCCCTCGATACCCTCGGGAACCAATTTGTCCTCGCGTAAAACATCGTCTTGAAAATATCGGTCTTTGGAAAAGGACCGGGATTGCATGGCACCTAAAGAACCCATGCCGCGGTAGGTCTTAAACTGCTTGCCTCCGACGTAGGTGACATCACCCGGAGATTCGTCGGTCCCAGCCAGTAGCGAACCGAGCATTACCGAATTCGCGCCTGCAACCAAAGCCTTCGGAATATCTCCCGAATACTGCAAGCCGCCATCGGCAATCACTGGAACTCCGGCAGGCTTAGCCGCCAGTGATGCCAAATAAACGGCAGTGATCTGCGGCACTCCGACTCCGGCCACCACTCGGGTTGTGCAAATCGAACCTGGGCCAACCCCGACTTTCACCCCGTCAGCTCCGGCATCCACGATTGCCTGCGCACCCTCGCGGGTGGCGACATTGCCGCCGACGATGTCGGCGTGCTGTGCAAAGTGTTCGTTTTTAAGTCTTCTAATCATTTCTAAAACGGCAGAGTTGTGGCCGTGGGCGGTATCAACCACCAACATGTCGACCCCGGTTTCGACTAGGGCCATAGCCCGCTCCCAGGCATCTGGTCCGACACCAATTGCGGCACCTACTAGCAATCTGCCGGCACCGTCCTTTGAGGCATTCGGGTATTTCTCGCTCTTATCAAAATCTTTTACGGTGATTAGGCCGCGCAACTTGCCGTTGTTATCTACCAGCGGCAGTTTCTCGATACGGTGCTGGGCCAACATGGCCATCGCCTCATCGGGGTTGATGCCCACCTTGCCAACAATTAGTGGCATTGGGGTCATCACGTCTTTCACCAAAGTGGTGGTGCGCTGCACCTCTAGAACAAAGCGCATATCCCGATTTGTAACAATGCCGACCAGCAAGCCGGCTTCATCGATTACTGGAAGGCCGGATACGCGGAATTTACCGCATAAATCGTCTACCTCTTGAATGGTCTTGTAAGGGGTTGTGGTAACCGGGTGCGAGATCATGCCCGCTTCACTTCTTTTCACCAGGTCAACCTGAGTGGCTTGATCCTCAATGGAAAGATTGCGGTGCAGGATACCCAGGCCTCCCTGTCGAGCCATGGAGATAGCCATCCTGGCCTCGGTCACGGTGTCCATTGCCGAAGAGATCAGTGGGACTGCAATCGAGATATTTCTAGAAACCTGGGTTGCGGTGTTTACACCCGATGGGATGACATCCGATTGCCCCGGCAACAAAAGTACGTCGTCATACGTGAGGCCTATCAGGGAGAAGGGATCTTGGTTTTCCAACGACTGCCTCGCTTATAAAGGGGGAAATTGATCTAAACCAATCCTACCTAGAGCTTGGATTGATTTTGCCGGCAGTTTTGAGCCTGCGCGAATGCGAAGCAAAAATGTTTCGAGAAGGTCTCAATTCGATGACAAATTTTTATTTTTTGGCGATACTGCTAAGTTTTTCCAATACTCTTTTTAGAGTCCACAGGGCAAAGTTGCCCTCATGATCTGGAGGACCAGTGCAATTCCTCGACACAACTAAGCCGTCTCGATTTATGAAATTTAGTCTCGTAATGTTCACAATGATGATGCTTGGACTTGGTCTACCTTCCGGCTCAGCGCAAGCCGATTCCGTGGGTGACGAGCTCCCATACGGTGTAAGCGGAAACGTAAAAGTAGATGGCCAGGGCGTAGCGGGGGTAAAACTCTCTGTATCTGGACCGGGTTACAGCGCTGATGTTGAAACTGACGCAAACGGCCAGTGGTTTATTGGAGTTCCAGAACGTACGAAATACTCAGTGACCTTAGATGAATCCACGCTTCCTGAGGGCATCGCCGTAGTGGATGGTGAGCCAGTTAGAGAAGTAGAAATTGGCGCCGGCGGCAGATCAGTTATGAACTTTTTTATTGGAGAGGGTGAGCGCAACGCAACCTCCTTCGCAGATCAACTCATCGCAAGATTGATATATGGAATCAATTTTGGTCTGATGCTGGGCCTCGCCGCGGTTGGGCTTTCGTTGGTTTTCGGAACCACGGGCCTCTCGAACTTTGCGCATGGCGAAATGGTTACGTTTGGCGCCGTGGCAGCCTTGCTATTCGGAGTTATCCTCGAAGTGCCGATTTGGGCGGCAATTCCCATGGCCGTGGCCCTATCTGCCGGCTTCGGCTGGGCTATGGACGCCGGATTATGGCGACCCTTGCGAAAACGCGGAATCGGCATAGTGCAATTGATGATTGTTTCTATCGGACTCTCGCTAACCGTTCGGTACGTAATCCAGTTCTTCATCGGTGGCGGCACCGAGCAGCTTCCGGGATTTGATGCGCCAAAGATAAACTTTTTTGGCGCGGTGGCATTGAGCACCACCGACTTGATTTCAATGGCTATTTCGATTGTGGTCATTTTGGCTTTCGCCTACTGGCTGCTAAAAACCAAAACCGGCAAGGCAACCAGAGCAATCTCTGATAATCCTGATTTGGCTGAGGCCTCAGGTATCGATGTTGACAAAGTGGTTCGAATTGTTTGGATTCTCGCTTCCGCAATGGCAGGCCTCGCCGGAGTGCTCTGGGCTTATTTCCGCCCGGGCATAAAGTGGGACATGGGAACTCAGATTCTGCTATTGATCTTTGCGGCGGTAACCCTCGGAGGGCTGGGGACTGCTTTTGGAGCTTTCCTCGGTGCGCTGATTGTGGGCATTTTGGTGGAGACCTCGAGCTTGTTTATACCTGCCGATCTCAAATACGTGGGTGCCCTAGTAGTTTTAATATTCGTATTGCTGGTCAGGCCTCAGGGCTTGCTCGGTCGAAAACAACGGATAGGTTAGGAGGTCATTATGGACTGGGGATCAATTCTCAATAACACGTTAGCCGCGATACTCACCCCCACCACCCTCGCGTTTGCCCTAGCAGCCCTTGGATTGGCTATGCACTTTGGTTTTGCCGGTCTGTTGAATTTTGGAATTGCAGGCTTTATGGCGATTGGGGCCTACAGCTACGCAATTTCAGTGCTCACCTTTGGTTTCCCCTGGTGG
>JBDNID010000063.1:0-20050 GCA_041688475.1 Aquiluna sp. | reverse complement strand
TCACAACCTTCAAGCGCTTGATGGCCTGAGTTTGCTTTGAGCCCTTGGTGGTCGCAATCTCGGCGCGAAGCTGAGCGGCAGCGCCCTCAAGATCGAAAGCAGCCAAAACCTGAAGCACTGCCTCGGCACCAATTGAGGTGATGACATAGTCGGAGAAGTAGTAGTCGAAGTGGTCAAAGACAACATCGTTTGGCATTAGCTGACCAACCGAAGCCGAAAGGAACATTCTCCAAGCCAACTGCTCTTTGTGCAGGTTTGCCGGGCGCTCTAGGCGCGCATATTCACGAACAATCTTGTCTGTCTTCTTCTTGTAGTCAGCCAGAAGCTTCTTGATCTTCTTAGCCTCATCGGTGGTGCGAACTACAGCATCGTCTTGATCGGTGTCGACCTCGATTGCCAAAGCCTTGGGGGACCAGAATGCGTCAACATCTTTTTCCTCGGCAATTATTAGCTGCTCAACCGCCTTGGAGAACTGCTTCTCGATCCAGCGCGGTGCTTCCCAGAACTTATTAGAGATTTGCATCTCTAGCCCTAGTTCGCGAAGCTCTGCCATCTCAACGGATGCTGCGGCTTCAAATTCTTCCTCGCGAGAATCGATCAGTGAGCGAATACGGGACACGTATTCCTCGCGCACTAGGTCGTATTCGCCAGTCTTGAGCTCCTGATCGATTTCCATGACGCGGTAAGCGGCAAAGTAAATGATCTTCTCTAAGTCTTTTGGAGCCATGTTGAGCAGATAACCCAAGCGGGATGGAACGCCCTTGAAATACCATATGTGGGTAACTGGAGCCGCAAGCTCGATGTGACCCATACGCTCACGACGGACCGAAGACTTGGTTACTTCAACGCCACAACGCTCGCAAACGATGCCCTTGAAGCGAACGCGCTTGTACTTTCCGCAAGAGCACTCCCAGTCCTTGGTTGGACCGAAGATTTTCTCACAGAATAGGCCGTCTTTTTCGGGCTTAAGCGTGCGATAGTTGATGGTCTCAGGCTTTTTTACCTCACCAGATGACCAGGAACGGATGTCCTCAGAGGTCGCAAGACCCACCCGAAGTGCACTGAAGTTTTCTACTTTAATAGCCATAGTTCTTTATTTCCTTCTGAAAAATTCGATCGCTGATTACTGGTAGGTGTTGAAATCAGATTCAGCACTTAGGTTCTCATTGCGAGAAAGGTTGATGCCTAGCTCTTCAGCTGCACGGTCAGTCTCGAACTCTTCGTCCTTGAGCACAACAACATTTCCCTTGACATCTAGCACCTCAACGTTTAGGCCCAGAGACTGCATCTCCTTGGCCAAAACCCTGAATGACTCTGGAATACCGGGAGCCTGGATGTTCTCACCCTTAACGATTGCCTCGTAGGTTCGGACGCGGCCCTGGATGTCATCGGACTTAATGGTCAGAAGCTCCTGGAGCGTGTATGCAGCGCCATAAGCCTGCAATGCCCAAACTTCCATCTCACCAAATCGCTGACCACCAAACTGTGCCTTACCACCAAGTGGCTGCTGGGTAATCATCGAGTAAGGGCCAGTCGAACGAGCGTGAATCTTGTCGTCAACCAAGTGGTGCAGCTTCAACATGTACTTCACGCCAACCGCGATTGGCTCAGGATATGGCTCACCGGAGCGACCATCGAACAACCTTGCCTTGCCGGACTCATCAATCAGACGCTTCGGCTTAGAGCCGTCTTTCTGAATAGAGAAGGTCGGGGTGGTGTGATTTAGAAGGTTCGCAACCTGATCCTTTGTTGCCCCATCGAATACCGGGGTGGCTACCTTGGTGCCAGCATCGCCCTGGAATAGCTCGGAAGCCATTCCATCAGCCCACTTGGCAACACCCTGAACATCCCAACCCTGGCGGCAAACCCAACCAAGGTGAGACTCGAGTACTTGACCAAAGTTCATGCGGCCCGGAATGCCGAGCGGATTCAAAACGATGTCAACCGGAGTTCCGTCTTCCATAAACGGCATGTCCTCCACTGGAAGAATCTTGGCGATAACACCCTTATTACCGTGGCGACCAGCAAGCTTGTCACCCTCGGTAATCTTGCGCTTCTGAGCGATATAAACCACAACGCGCTTATTAACGCCAGCACCGAGTTCGTCTCCCTCAGCAGAATCAAATACCTTGACCCCGATGATGGTCCCCTGCTCACCGTGTGGCACCTTCAAGGAAGTATCGCGAACCTCGCGGGACTTCTCGTTGAAGATGGCGCGCAGTAGTCGCTCTTCAGCTGAAAGCTCGGTCTCGCCCTTAGGGGTTACCTTACCGACCAGAATATCTCCTGGACGAACCTCGGCTCCGATTCGAATGATTCCAAACTCGTCAAGCTGAGCAAGTGCTTCGCCTGAAATATTTGGTAGGTCAGCGGTGATTTCTTCGGCACCCAACTTGGTGTCGCGGGCATCGACCTCATACTCCTCGATGTGGATAGAGGACAAGGTGTCGTTCTTCACGATTTCCTGAGACAAGATGATTGCGTCCTCGAAGTTATAACCCTCCCATGGCATGAATGCCACCAAAAGATTCTTACCCAATGCCAATTCACCGTTTTCGGTGGAAGGGCCATCGGCTAGAACTTCGCCGCCTTCGACTCTTTGACCGACCTCAACCACAACGCGCTGGTTAATAGCGGTTCCCTGGTTCGAGCGGTCAAACTTGCGAAGCGCGTATGTTGAGCGAGTGCCGTCATCATTCATGATGGTCATGCCGTCGGCATCGATTTCCTCGATGACACCGGCCTTATCGCTCATGGTTACCGCACCGGAATCGATAGCAGCTAGTCGCTCCATACCGGTTCCGACGTAAGGGCTCTCGGCGCGAAGCAAAGGAACTGCTTGGCGCTGCATGTTTGCACCCATAAGCGCACGCGAAGAGTCATCGTGCTCTAGGAATGGAATCAACGAAGTTGATACCGAAGCTAGCTGGCGTGGAGAGATGTCAATAAAGTCAACATCCTCAGCCGCAACCTCAACCATGTCGCCACGGAAGCGAGTAAACGCACGTGGACCAACTAGGGTTCCATCGGCATTCAATGGAGTGTCAGCGCCGGCAATAACCTTGCCGTCTTCACTTGCTGCATCTAGGTAAACAGTCGTATTAGTTACCTTGCCGTTTTTGATCTCGCGGTAAGGGGTCTCAATGAAACCAAAGGTGTTAATGCGGCTGAATGCGGTTAGCGATCCAATTAGACCAATGTTCGGGCCTTCGGGGGTCTCAACTGGACACATGCGGCCGTAGTGGGATGGGTGAACATCGCGCACCTCCATTTGGGCACGTTCACGAGCGATACCACCCGGTCCAAGAGCAGACAGCCTACGCTTGTGGGCAAGGCCTGCAAGCGGGTTATTCTGGTCCATGAACTGAGATAGCTGGCTGGCTCCGAAGAACTCCTTGATTGCAGAAACCACTGGCCGAAGGTTGATCAGGGTCTGCGGGGTGATTGCCTCGATGTCCTGGGTGGACATGCGCTCACGAACCACGCGCTCCATGCGCGATAGACCGATGCGAACCTGGTTCTGAATTAGCTCGCCAACCGAACGAATACGACGGTTAGAGAAATCATCGATGTCGTCTGGGCGCACTACCAAAGGTGTCTTTTTGCCATTCATCTTGACTGTGAAATCAAGGTTTGAGGCGGCACCATGGCCGTTAGCCAAGGATAGGTCGAACAATAATAGGTACTTCAAGGTGGCCACGATGTCCGCGTTGGTCAAGGTGGTTACCTCGGTGCCCTGGTCCACGTGCAACTTGCGGTTTAGCTTGTGGCGACCCACGCGGGCTAGGTTGTAACGCTTGCCCTCAAAGTAGGTGGAGCGAAGCCAAGCCACAGCAACCTCGGCCCCGGCGGTCTCGCCGCGAACCTTGCGGTAGACCTCGCGAAGCGCATCTTCTTTGGAAAGAATTGCGGTCGCGAATACCTTAGATTCGTCATACTCCAAAGTGCGCTCAATGATGTCCTCATCGAAACGCATGCCCAAAGCACTTGCTTCAATAGCAGGCTTCAGGTCCGAGAACTCGGCGCGAATTTCTTCTTTAGACATGCCCAATGCTTTGAGGAAGATGGTTGCAGAGACCTTGGTCTTACGGTCCACCTGGACCTGCAAGATTGGCTGGCCGAATCTAGCCGCCGGCTTGCGCTCGTCCTTGACCCACTCGGTCAAAAACTCCAAATAAGATCCGCGCGAAGGAATGATCTGCGCCTTGTTGTTGCGCACATCCAAGTTACCGGTGGTGTTGGTGGACACCGAGAAGTAGACACCAGGAGAGCGCACCAGCTGCGAAACAACTACGCGCTCGGTTCCATTGATGATGAAGGTACCCTTGCCGGTCATCACTGGGAAATCTCCCATGAACACGGTCTGGGACTTGATCTCACCGGTTAGGTAGTTGGTGAACTCAGCCTTGATATAAAGCGGCTTGGTAAAGCTCTTACCCTTTTCCTTGCACTCATCAGGAGTGTAGGGAGGGTCGAATAGTTCTGGGTCTGAAAACGACAGCCCCATCTTGGCGTCCTGAGCAGCGTTTGAGCTGTCCTCAATCGGACTGATTTCTTCAAAGACCTCATCGAGGCCCGTTCGAGCTTCCTTGCCAGCAAGCTCACGCCATGCTGGAGCCCCAACCAACCAGTCGAAGCTCTCAGTCTGCAGTGATAGCAGATCTGGGATTTCAATTGGGTCTGGGTTCTTTGCGAACGTTGGCCGCATAGTTGCGCGGCTGTTCTTTGCGGATTTTGCGGACTTAGCGTTTTTCGCAGCTGCCAAAGTGAATACCCCTAGGGAATCGATAGTTTTTTAGGCGGAAAATTCGCAGAACCTAAGCCGTTATATCCGCTATTTGACAATAGCCAACCACCGATATATGAGGAAGGCGAGGATTCGGAACGCGAGTCTCCATCATAGGGGTTGGGTATTATCCTCCGCAAGTTAAGTTTCGGCAGAAATTTTTATGAAGTTGTTACCTAGTCAATAATTCGAGTCTCTGATACCAAAACTAAACCTCGCGATTTTTAACCTCGCGCACGGCCTTATTGATCTCGCGCTTGGCGTCACGCTCTTTGAGGGTTTGGCGCTTATCAAATTCTTTTTTACCCCTGGCAAGACCAAGCTCTACTTTGGCATACCCGTCTTTGAAATAGAGACTTAGGGGAATCAAGGTGTAGCCGGATTCGCGAACCTTGCCATAAAGCTTGTCTAGTTCTTTACGGTTTAATAACAGCTTGCGCTTGCGCCTAGTGGCGTGGTTAGTCCAAGAGCCTTGGAAAAACTCGGGGATGTGGACATTCTCCAGCCAAGCTTTGCCGCGTTCAATACTGGCGAAACCATCAATCAAAGACGCGCGGCCAGCGCGTAAGGTCTTCACTTCGGTTCCAGTCAGCACAAGGCCAGCCTCGACAACATCTTCAATGTGATAGTCGTATCGAGCCTTGCGGTTAGAGGCCACAACTGATTGGCCGCGATCCCTGGGCACCTTTTAACTCCTAAGTGGCTGCTGAGAAACCGGGGGCTCCTCAAGGCCAAAGGTTACCACTCACAAGCTGAGCGCGGCTAGTGACTGCGCTGGGTGGTAAATCTGCGCCTAGGCTAGATCTTTAGATGTCGGCGAATCGAGACCCCAGAGGCTAAAACCGCCAAAACAAAACCAATCAACACTAAATATGGAGCAACCTGCCAAGCTTCGTTGATTCCAATAAAGCTTGTGAATGGCACCTCAACGGCCAAAATGTCCTGCACCACAAATCGCGCAATTCCAAAGGTTGCGCCGACTGATAACAATGCCCCAATGCCGGTGGAGATAATGCCCTCGAGCAAAAACGGCGCCTGAATCGAAAGGTTGGATGCCCCAACCAGCTTCATGATCCCAATCTCACGCCTTCTAGAAAACGCGCTGAGCCTAATGGTTGTTGAGATTAGTAGGGTGGCACTCAGCAGCATCACCAACGCCACACCGCCCGCGGCCAAGCTGGTGAGATTCAAAAAAGCAAAGATTTGATCTAGATAGCCGCGCTGGTCCCTCACCTCTTCAACCCCGTCAAGACCCGAAAAGCTCTCCACAATCAAATCACTTCGCTCCGGGTCTATCAGGTTTACCCAGTAGGCCTCGTTTAGTTGATCGGCGGTTAGATAGGCAGCGGCCTCCACACCGGCAAACTCGGTGAGAAACTTCTCGTAAGCCTCTTGCTGATTCTCAAAGAAATAACTGTCGATATAAGGCTCGAGTGTCGCAGACTTTAGCTGAGTTGCAACCGCAATCCGCTGTGCCTGAGTGACACCGCCCGAGGGGCAGGCTTCATCTGGGGAAAAATCGGTGCAGAGATAAACCGCCACCTGGGCCCGCTCGTACCAATAGGTCTTCATCTGACCAATCTGTAATTGCAATAAGGCCGCGACTGAAACAAAGGTCAGAGAGATGAAAGAAACCAAGATGATTGAGACCACCATGGAGAGGTTGCTGCGAATTCCAGCCCACATCTCCGATAGGACAAAACCCAACCTCATGCGTTATCCGAATTTTCTCCAGAGCCAAACTCATCGATGCTCTTTTTGAACTCTTCGATAATCGGTATTTGATCTGAGGGCAGTTCTTTATAGCTGGCGCTTAGCTCATCGCGCACAATCTTGCCGTCTCTAATCTCCACCACGCGCTTTCGCATCCGGTCGACTATTGAGCGATCGTGAGTGGCCATCACAACGGTTGTGCCAGAAAGATTTATTCGCTCCAAAAGATTCATGATCTCGAGGCTCGTGGTTGGATCAAGGTTTCCAGTTGGCTCATCGGCGATCAAAATCTCGGGCCGATTTACCAGGGCCCTAGCGATGGCGACCCGCTGTTGCTCGCCACCGGATAAACCACTTGGCAATCGAGAAGCTTTTTCATCAAGCCCCACCAGCTTCAACACATCCGGCACGGCCGTTTCGATAAAGCCCTTGGATCTGCCGATCACCTGCAAGGCGAATGCCACGTTTTGATAAACCGTCTTATTCGGGAGCAACCTAAAGTCTTGAAACACCACGCCAAGCTTTCGGCGCAACTGGGCGACTCTTCTGGCAGATATCCGGTTGAGATTCTCCCCCAAAACCAAAACCTCGCCCTGGTCGGCTTTTTCTTCTCTGAGCATCATGCGAAGCATTGACGACTTACCGGAGCCCGAAGAGCCGACCAGAAACACAAACTCTCCGCGCTGAATATCTAGTGATACTCCGCCAAGGGCAGGCAGGCCTGCGCCCTTATAGGTTTTTATTACATCTTCAAGCCGAATCATTGTTGCTAAAGCCTAGGTGCGAGATTGCAAAACAAGGCTTCTCTCCACTGAGTGTTAGCTATTCTCCTGTTGCTTGCGCCATTTAATTCCCGCCGCAATGAAGCCATCAAGTTGCCCATCGAAAACCTGAGCCGGATTGTTCTCCTCGTAGTTGTTTCTCAAATCCTTAACCATTTGATAGGGCGCCATTACGTAACTTCGCATCTGCTCGCCCCAGCTGGCCTTTACGTCCCCGGCCAAGGCCTTTTTCTTGGCGTCTTCTTCTTGTCTCTTTAGATCGAGCAACCGAGAAGCCAGCACTCGAAGGGCAGCCGCCTTATTTTGCAGCTGACTTTTCTCGTTTTGGCAAGAAACCACAATGCCGGTCGGGATGTGAGTAATTCGAACTGCGGAATCGGTGGTGTTGACCGACTGCCCCCCCGGGCCAGAAGACCTAAAGACATCAACTCGAATCTCAGCATCAGAGACCTCCACCGAGTCGGTCAGCTCCACTAGAGGGACCACCTCGACCGCAGCAAAAGATGTTTGGCGCTTTCCGGCCGAATTAAAAGGACTCATCCGCACTAAGCGGTGGGTGCCGGATTCAACCGATAGGGTCCCAAAAGCGTATGGCGCATCAATCTCAAAGGTCGCGCTTTTAATCCCAGCTCCTTCGGCAAAAGAAGTGTCTAAGACGTTCGCCTTCATGCCGTGCTTCTCGGAATATCTCAAATACATCCGCATCAACATCTCAGCAAAGTCGGTGGCATCATCGCCACCGGCACCAGAGCGAATTGTCACAATTGCCCCGCGCGAATCAAACTCACCGTTAAGAAGTGTCTCGATTTCTAGTGCGTCGATCTTGAGCTTTAAAGACTCTAGTTCCGCCTTAGCCTCGCGTTTGGTTTCAGCGTCATTTTCGGCGTTCGCCATCTCAATCAAAACGCTCAGGTCTTTGAGCCCCGAACTAGCGGCATTCAGCTTGTCTCTTTTAGTCTTGAGCCTAGATAGCGAGCTGGTCACAAGCTGAGCGCGCTCTTGATCTTCCCAAAGCCCGGGGTCGGCAGCAGATGCCTCTAGCTCAAGAATCTGAGACTCGATCAGAGGAAGGTCGCTCACCGCGATAATCGATTCAAGAACTCCCTTGAGTTCTTGAATATCTGCGTCTAGATCTAAATCTGCCATTTGATTTACCGAAAAAGCTGGTCTTCGGCTTGGCCTTTCAATCTCTATCGGATGTGGCGGTGACGGTGGGATTTGAACCCACGGTGGGCTTTCACCCACACAACTTTTCGAGAGTTGCACCTTCGGCCGCTCGGACACGTCACCGCGTTGAAGTCTAGAGCAATCAGCTCATAAGAAAATAGCCAAAAACCAAAGGGGAGAAAACCAACAGCTACCTACGTTTTTTTGTCAAAGACAGACTCGATGAGAGGACTCTGCCTTCTTGATCTAGGTCAACCTCTAGTCGAAGAGCACCAAGACTCACAGCGGTTTCATCGCTGGCGATGAAGTTGTAGTTTCCAGTCACATCGCCTATCAAAAGATCGGTCGCAATGTAGCGAATCTTGATGGTGCCATCGGCCAAGACTTCCTTTTGAGCTAGATCAACCCTTGGCACGGCCACAAACTGATTGCCACCCAATTCGATGGTGAACCAGGTGTACTGAATGCCAGCCGCTGTCGCCAAATCGTAAGCCAGGTTTGCCGTTAGACCGGAATTATTAGTAATTGTCAGATTTCCCTGGGTGCCACTTGAAAAGCTCACCACGCGGCCAACGCTGTTTCTGGAGAGAACTACAACTGCATCAGAATCCAAAGCTTCGTTGAAGAAGCCTTCAAGTATGACTCGCTCGGAATCCACTGCCGGCTTGAGAGACTGGCGGGGCTCTGGGATTTCGGTGGGGACCGCGGTTACAATCTCGTTGGAAACGAGCGCGAATTCCGATTCCCCTTGCTGCGAATCAGCTATCGCAAAATCATCTACCGAATCAGCTTCTTGAGCTTGCAAACCCTGACCGGTTAGCTGGTCGCCAGCAGCCTGCTCCGAGGAAGTAATGTCAGCTGAATCTTCGGCTCTGGGGGCCTCGGAAGCGGCAATCGATGGCTCGGACAGTGCAATTTGGTCACTTGTTACCGCACCAGAGAGGTTCGGTAGAACGCCGATTGAAATTGCAAGCACCAGCAAAAAGGCGCCCGCTGCCGAGATGAACTTGCCGCTTTCGGCACGAGCTTTGCGAGCCGCGATCGAGAGGATCTCCGCCATGGAGAGGCCGGCCGTCTCAGCCTCGCCGATGAGAGCTTTCTTAAATGAAGATCGAGCACGGAACAAAAGTTGCCTGAAGGCGTTGTCGCTCAAGCCCATTTGGGCAGCCACTAATTCGGAGCTCTTCTCCTCATACATAGTGGCAATCAATGCCTCACGGTGGCGGGGTTGCAGTTTGGCTAGAGCCAAACTAACGATTGCCGCATCCTCAGCTCTCTCGAGCTCTTGGCTAATCTCTGGCATATCGGCTTCGATGTCGGGCTGCTCATCAAGAGGAGCCATGCTCACCTTGCTATTCAACCGAATCACATCGAGCGCCAAAAGCCTGGTCTTCCACTTCAAAAACTTCAACACACCGAGTTCTGAATCAAGTTCAGGCAGGGTGGTCATCAAATATAAAAACGCGTCTTGAACTACCTCTTCAACCTGAGATGGGTTTACCAGAAACCTTTTGGCATGGCGCTCTAGGTGTGGGCGAAACCGCACGTAAATAGAGGCGAAGTCTTTCGCCGACCAGTCCTTCAGAACTGCCGGGGTTAGATAGTCTGCAAAATGGTCTCTGAATCTAGGTAGCCCAAATTCCTCGTCGCTAACTTCGTCTAGAAGAGCTTCGAGTGGATCCTCGTGGGCGGGATCTTTTTGGTTTGGAGTTTCAGCCATCGTCTCTAATATACGCAGGCTGTCAATAGCCGTTACGGCTAAAGGCTTCTTTAGGTATTCCTCAGTAAACTCACCGGTGATGAAAGTTTCAGTTATCGGTCTTGGATACCTTGGCGTTACCCACGCGGTTGCCATGGCAAAACTCGGCCACCAAGTGTTAGGCATTGAGCCGGACAGAACCCGACTAGAGGCTCTAAAGCTAGGCATTCTTCCTTTTCACGAGCCGGGTTTAGGCGAAGGTCTCAAAGAGGTGTTAGCCAGCGGTCTGCTTAGCTTTGCGCCTAAGCACTCAAAAGAATCATTGGACATCGAGCTACATTTCATATGCGTTGGAACCCCGCAGCTGGCAGGCAATCAAGCTGCCGACACCTCGTATGTTGAAGCTGCAGCCAAAGAGCTTGCGCCTTGGCTATCTGAGACTGCGGTGGTTGCCGGAAAATCTACTGTGCCAGTGGGCACCGCCCAAAAGCTTAGAGATTCGATGTCTAACATATCCGGCTTCGAGGTTCACTTGATTTGGAACCCAGAGTTCCTGCGCGAAGGCACGGCCCTGCAAGATTCACTGAGGCCCGATCGCATAGTTATTGGCTCTTGGACTCAACACGGCGTCGATGTGATGCGGAGGGTTTACCAGCCAATAATTAATGATGGAACCCCCTTTCTCGAGATGGATGTTCCCACCGCGGAGCTTGTGAAGGTGGCGGCTAACTCATTTTTGGCCACCAAGATCAGCTTTATCAACGCGATGGCAGAGGTGGCCGAGGTCTCTGGGGCCGATGCCGTGGCGTTAGCCAAAGCGATCGGCTATGACGAGCGAATTGGCAATCAGTTTTTGCGCACCGGCATGGGGTTTGGCGGGGGTTGCTTGCCGAAAGATATTCGAGGGTTTGTGGCTCGAGCGCAAGAGCTCGGAGTCGGTTCAGCGGTCGATTTTTTGAAAAATGTTGACTCAATAAACATGCGGCGCCGTGACAAGGTGGTTGAACTCGCCCTCAGGGAACTTGGGGAACTGAAAAACAAGAATATCACCATGCTCGGGGTTTCTTTTAAACCCGAGAGCGATGACCTAAGAGACTCCCCCGCGCTTGAGATTTCTCAAAGGCTTAATGCTCTGGGTGCAAAAGTCACCGTGCATGACCCCGTTTCGCTAAAAGCCCTGGTTACTCGCAGCCCAGAACTTGACATTGAACCAGATCTAATAACGGCTTGCACAGCTGCAGATCTAATGATTCTTGGAACCGAGTGGAAAGAATATAAAGAGTTAGATCCGCAAAAAATAGCGGGGCTCGTCGGCACCAAGACAATAATCGATGGCCGCAATGTGCTGGATGTTGAAAAGTGGCAATCAGCCGGCTTCAGAGTTATTGCGCTAGGAAGAAACATTCAAAATGGTTAAAGATCTCAAAAACATATCTTTTGTCATGCCGGTTCTAAACGAAGAGCAATATTTGGCGAGCGCCGTTGAATCGGTATTTGGGCAAGGCGTTCCCGGTGAGATGGAGTTAGTTCTAGCTCTCGGGCCATCTAAGGATGGCACCGATGATGTCGCCAAGATGCTCAAAAAGAAATACGGCACCAAGCTGCAATTAGTAAAAAGCCCGACCGGGCTCACTTCGGCCTCACTCAACCTAGGAATTGCAAAAAGCCAGTACGAAGTGGTGATCCGGGTCGATGCCCACTCCGAACTCCCCGAGGGTTATGCGGCGCTCGGTGTCGAAATTCTCAATACAACTGGTGCTGCGAATGTCGGCGGAATGATGGTTGCTAAGGGCAAGACCAACCTGCAAAGTGCGGTCGCTTTCGGCTATAACAACCGCATTGGCCTTGGTGGTGGTTCTTTTCACGTTGGTGGAAACCCAGGAGCGGTAGAAAGTGTCTATTTAGGAATCTTTAGAAAATCGGTCCTGGAGAAGCTCGAGGGCTTCAGCGAGACCTGGGTCCGCGGCCAAGACTGGGAGTTGAACCAAAGAATCCGTGCAGCCGGCCTAGTGGTTTGGTTTGACCCCAGGCTCAAGGTGGGTTATTACCCGCGATCAAAAATCAAAGCCCTGGCCAAGCAGTTCTTTAAGACGGGTTATTGGCGCGGTGCTTTGACTAAACGGGCACCTGCTGAGTCGGCAATTAGATACTGGGTTCCACCCCTACTTGTGATTGCAAGCCTGTTCTGGTTTCCGTTTTGGATATACCTGTTCGCCATCGCGATTGCCGCGCTTTGGGCTAAAGAGCTCTCCTTGGATCAAAAGCAGTGGCTTGTAGTTGTGCTACCCGTTATGCACTTCGGTTGGGGCATCGGTTTTTGGTGGGGGCTAATAAGAGGAGCAAAATCGCTCTAGCTGATAGATTTTGCCCCGTGAGTAAACGTGAAGTAGTGATCTGCAGCTTTTATACCCCTGATGAGTATTACGGGGGTCACGCTCGCGAGCTCCGCACCCAACTAGAAGAACTCGGCCTTGAGCACGAACTCTTAGAGATTCAAAAGCGCGAGGGTGAGGATTGGGCTGATGTCACTAGGCGAAAGATTGGGTTCATTCGAGAGATTTGCCATAAGCACCCCGAAAAGATGGTGTTTTGGATTGACGTTGATTGTCGAATTACCAGCCTCCCGGATTACATCTCAGACTCAACTGCAGATTTCATCGGCTTTCAAAGAAGCTTCGGTTCGCCTCTTCAAATTGGATATCACAACCGCACCAGGTTTTGGGAGCCGAGTTTCTGGGGGGTTAATGCTTCCGAGCAGGGGCGCAAGCTGGTCGAGGACGCCTACGAGCTTGAGAAGCGCGCGGAGATTAAGGCCACCGACGACTACTTTTTAGAAGAAGCCTGGCGAGCAAACGCCAGAAACCTAACCTTCCAAATGATCCCCGCCACTGCGATAGTAAGGGACCGCAAATTGGTCGAGCCCGGCAGTAGGGAATCATTTTTTGTTTTTGGGTCATCAGGCAACGTGGCAGATTTCAAGGACAAGGTGGTTCAGCACGGCACGGGCAAAAAAGTTGGAACCAAAAGAAAGCTTCTGAAAAGCGCCAAGAAATTCGAGAAGTCGCTGCCTGATTCGATTAAAAAACCGCTTCGAAGACTCGCCGATACGGTCGGAATCACCGGGGTTTTAACCTCGGGTCAAACCAGGAGCATCGACCCTGACCGCTCCCGCATGATGGGTGAAATGCTTGGCTGTGGTATCAAGGGCGATGCGCTTTTATTTGCAAATGCGAGAACTTCTTTTGATCAAAAATACATCGCCAGCTTCGGAGAGCAATCGATCATCACCGCTTCGGAAGCCTTCTTAACTTATAGCGCCAAAGAGTCTCAAAGCACCATCCGGATGGCCTGGTGGTCAAAACCCTTCCCCGGAAACTTTGGTGACTGGCTTGCGCCCATGATGATTTCACACTGCACCGAAGCGCGCATTGTGTTGCAGTCTCCGGTGAAGCCCACCAGTAAAAAGCACCTCATCTCGCTTGGATCAATCGGTCGCTTTATCAAATCGAACTCAGTTGTGGTGGGAACCGGAATTTCTACCGATGACCTTGAGCTCAACCGAAAAGCGGATTATGTTTCGGTGCGAGGGCCCATCACTGCCCGGGTACTGAAAGATTCTGGAGGGCCAGATATTGAGGCCTTTGGCGACCCCGGTTTGACTTTGTCTCGAGTGATACCAATCACTCGCGGTGAGACAAACGGCAAAATCGCCTTTATTCGACACTTCTCCCACATCGCAATCCCGATGCGACTAACTGAAAATATCGAAGAGCTCTCGGTGATGATGTCCAAACCCGATCAAATAGCGGAGTTTGTGGGGCAACTTGCAACTTACGATTCGGTTATCACCTCGGCGATGCACGTGATGATCACTTGCCAAAGTTATGGGATACCCTGCGCCCTGGTGACTTTCGAAGGTTCCGAAGAAAACGTTCACGGATCCGGAATTAAATATGAAGACTATGCGCTTGGAGCCGGGGTCGAGGTCATGAACCCCACGGTCGTGCCGGTTGATCTGACTAAGCAAGATTTCGATAACCTGATCAGAGACATAAAGGTGACCGAAGCTAAAAAAGATGAGGTTTTGGAACACATTCGGATAGGCCTCGAAAGAGTTGGAAGGCGATAGCTATTGCTAAAAATCTTCCGCGAGCTCTTAGCTTCCTCGAAACTATTGGTTCCAAAGGGTAAATACCGCTGGCAACTGGTTTTTTTGGTTTTAATCGCAGCGGCCATCCCGGTCACTGAGCTGTTGGTAGCCAAGCTCTTCACCGACCTGGTGGTCGATGGGGCCTCCAGGCCAATCATCGAGATTGTTTTGGCGGGAGCATTTTTTGCAGTGCTGTTTGCCGGCACCAGGTTGGCCAACTATTTGCAGAAGACCTACCGAGTGAAGTTTTTTGATAAGGCCTTCGGCTCTGATACCAGGGAGCGCTCCGGCACCAAAGAGGCCTGGGAGTGGGCCATGGGGCTGGAGCTAGTAAACGTGTTGTCATTTCTGACCCAGTTGTTTGTGATTGCCGGTTTCTTCTTTCTACTTAGTCCCGGCTTTGCGGGAATGAATCTGTTATTAATCCTTGGGTTCTTGCAGTTAGTGGGCGTCTTATTCAGACGCCAGCTAATCAAACAGCGCGGGTTCGTTGAGAAAAAACGAGCCAAGGGCGTCGTGACTCCAGCCGAGCGCCTCGGTTCAAGAATTCAGCAAGCCGAGTTCGCTAGCTTGTTGGCCAGCTTTGGGGTTGTGATTCTCTTGGGTATTTTGATCTGGTTCAGCCTCGAGGGCTGGGTCACCCTTTCAAACACGATTGTGTTCTTTTTGGGCCTACGAATTCAGAACACCACTTTTAGCTCAGTTTCATCTTCACTCATGCGCTTTGCAAGAGCCAAGGCCAATAGCTTCTAATGTCACCCAAACTAACCCTTGGCTACTCGACCCTAGCCATGCGGGTGGGGAATATTATTTTGCCCTTGGAGCGAGACGATTGGGACTCCTTGGTCCTAATCCAAAACCCCACTGGCATCGCATGGCGAGGGGAAGGGCTTGCTAGGCTCATAATGCGCGAGGATGTGAGCCTTGAAGAACTCTCAACAATTGGGGTGGCGAAATCCCGCAATCGCGCCATTTGGCAAGCCAAGGGCGAGTATCTAGTTTTTAGTGACGATGATATCGAGTTCAATGTCAAAGGCATCGAAACGGCCATCGAGTACCTCGACAAGCACCCCGAGCTCGCGCTTCTGCTTGGGCAAGCAAAAGACCCCTCCGGAGCTCTTCGCAAGCGCTATCCCAAAAAAGCAGAAAAGCTAACCCGAATGAATTCCGCCAAGGCCGCCACCTACGAAATGATTATTCGAGTGGAGGCCATCAGGCAGCTCGGAGTATTTTTTGATGAAGAGTTTGGTGCCGGAGCAAAAAACTATTTGGGAGATGAATACATTTTCATTGTTGATCTTCTAAAAGCGGGCGGCCTAGCATCGTTTGTCCCAATCACGATTGCCATGCACCCTAAGGAATCATCCGGGTCGCGCTGGGGAACATCAGAGGACCGCAGGGCAAGAGCCAATATATTCACTCGAGTGTTTGGTCCCCTGGCCCCCCTAATTCGGCTCGGTTTCGGAATCAGGCATTTAAAGGAACTCGGCTCGTTCAAAAACCTCTGGGAGTTCGTCTTAGGTAAATAATTTTATTTGGTTGTTGTGGTGGCGGATTGCAAAGAAACCCCATCAATAAAGACTTCCGCATTCACCAAGAACCCAGCACCGGTGTTGCGCTTTACCAAGGAGTAGCTTTTGCCTGGCACCAACTGGATTGGCTCAACCTTCAACCATTTACCCGCAACCCTGGCGGTTAGCTTCTGGCCCTCATAGCCCATTGTGTATATGGCAATGTAGCCATTGAAGGTGCCAATGGTTATTTTCTTAGTTGTGTCTTGAGCCGGTGTTCCAGCCGGTGTTCCAGCTTGCAAAGTCGCCAAAAGAGTCTGGGTGGCAGCGACATCCACCATTGGGATGCCCTTTCGAATGATGTCATCGATTTTTTTGCCGGCCGATTTCATCGCCGCCAACACGGTCTCGGCGGAAAGCCGGGGGAACTGTTGACGCATTAGCGCAAAGCTAGCCGCCGCTATTGGCGCTGCAGCCGAGGTGCCGCTTGAGGTGCCATATCCAATAGTCCCGGCCGAGATTGGATAGTCGGGAGCTAACAGCTCGACCTTGCTCGACATGGTGTTGTAGACCGCGACGCTCCCCAGTGTGTTTATTGAACCCACCGAAACTGCTTCATCCAAACAGGTTGGCGCCCAGGACTCGGCAGAGTTCAGGTAATAACCATTTCCGGCTGCTGCAAAGGGCATCACACCAACATCGCGCAGTCTCTTCAAGGCCTGTCGCACCTGAGAATAAACCGGGTTGGTGTTGCAGTTCAGAAGGTCTGCCCTTGAGGTTAACCCCAAAATTCCAAATGACATCGAGACCGCCACGATGTTATGGGTTTGGCGCTTATCGTAGATATAGTTCAACGCGGTTACCACCGAGCTTGGCTGCATGTCGGTATTTGCCATCAAAATCTTTGCAAGCGGGGCAACGCCCCCAGGAGCAAAGTTATTGGGATTACCGGCGACGATACCCGCCACCATGTTGCCGTGGTCTTCGGCTTCGACCAGTGCACCATTTTCAATTCGCTGCGAAGCCGCGGCAATACCGGTTTGCAACTTGGCGCCATTTGGACACCTCAAGTTATTGCGAGCTTGGTAGACGCAGATGCCGTCGATTACCTGGTCCCTGAAGTATTCGTGCTGAAGGTTGACGCCTTGATCGATCAGCGCGATTGTCATGCCCTGACCCTTGATGCCTTGACCCCAAGCGGAGTTCAGGTTGATTGCGTTATACGCCGGCTCTGAGGGGGAGGCCTGTGCCGGCGAACTCAAACCCACAACCATCAGAGCGATGACGGCGATTGCTGCGCCCAAACGTTTAAACAAAATAGCCCCGATCGATAGTCACTTAGATGACTCAAAGCATTGAGGCATCCGAAAACTCTTAATTCCAGTCTAGGCTTGAGCAATGACCCAGAAGCGTTATTTTGTGAGCAAAGCGGTTATTCCCGTCGCAGGACTCGGCACTAGATTCCTCCCGGCCACCAAGGCGATGCCCAAAGAAATGCTCCCAATTGTCGATAAACCTGTTATTCAATATGTGGTTGAAGAGGCTGTGGCAGCTGGGCTAAACGATCTATTGATGATCACCGGTCGAAATAAGAACGCATTAGAAAATCATTTTGATCGGGTCTCCGAATTAGAAGAGGTGCTTGCCAGAAAAGGGGACGAGAAAAAACTTTTTGCAGTTCAAGAATCCAGCCAGCTGGCCGATATTCACTACACCCGCCAGGGCGACCCGCGGGGCCTGGGTCATGCAGTTCTTCGAGCTAAAAGCCATGTGGGCGACAACAGTTTTGTGGTCTTACTCGGAGATGATGTGATTGACCACCGCGACCAAATACTCAAACGCATGCTTGAGGTGCACCAAGAAACCGGCGACAACATTGTTTTGCTGATGCAGGTCCCAAAAGAACAAATTCACCTTTACGGTTGCGCAATTATCGAAAAGACCAATCAGACAGATGTAGTTGTGGTCACAGGGTTGGTTGAGAAGCCAAAAACCGAAGAGGCTCCTTCAAACCTGGCGGTCATTGGCCGATATGTATTGCGCCACGAAATGTTTGACATTCTAGAAAGCACCGTAGCTGGCGCCGGTGGGGAAATTCAGCTCACCGACGCATTGGAATACGCCGCCAAGCACCCAGAAGTTGCCGGCGGGGTTCGCGGTGTGGTGTTTAGCGGTCGCCGCTATGACACCGGGGACAAACTCGATTTCATCAAGGCAACTTTGAGGATTGCTATTGACCGAGATGACATAGGCACAGACCTACGGCACTGGCTAAAGGATTTCGCCAAAGAGATCTAGCTATTCGACCTTCGGTGCAGTCACGGTCAGCTTGGATTTAGGAAGATCCATCATCTCCACCCAGGTGTTGCCAATAGCCAGCTTGACCGGTTCTCCCAAATCGGTGGTCAAGATAATTGGTTGGTCAATCGAATCCTTTGACCAGTTGGCCTTTAGATAAAAACCATCCGAAAAAATATGTGCCACGCCCTGGTTGCCCACAATCTTGGCCTTTGGAATTGCTCCGTATTTTGGATCGACAAAACTTAGATCGTGGCTGACCTCCATCACCACAACGTTTTTCGCCACAACCCTTGAGCCATCGGCCTGCAGGTGCTCTTTTTTATCCATGGTGCGAAGCCAAGCCCTCTCAACCGTTAGGCCCCAGGGGAATTTTGAAGTGCCAAGCTCCCAGTTAGAGCGAAGCCCCGGGTACTTGACCTCTAGAGCTTCCACAAGGTTCCCTAAAGTTGCGGCGGTGGGAATAACGGCGAACTCAAAGCCCGCACGAGGCAACTCTTGCTCCGGGTAAGCCTGCTGCAGTTTTGCCGCTCTAAAAAAAAGATTCCAAGGAGCCGCGCGCGAGCGCTCTCTGAAATAGCTGTCCTTATTCATCTCGGTGTCTTCATCGCTCATCACCAGCCCAGTGGCCTTGACGGCAGATTTGAAGGGAGCTTGGCCACCGGAGAAGATAAACACTCCGTTATACGGGGCAATGATTGAAGCATCAACCGGGCGAACCGAGCGGACTGGGCCGACAGCCTCTGGGACTCTCGAATGCCAAACCGCAACCAGCCTTGTCAGGCCAGCCTCCACTCGAGAAACATAGACCACATCTGCATCGTTTAGCGCTAGCTGGGGGCGCCCCTGGGATGTGTTGTCAATCTTGGCGCTAATCGCGGGAAGCAAAAGACTCTGGTTGGAGCCCTCGAGGTATTTAACCCCGGTGAGCGGAGCCTCCACAAAAACCGGTGCCGGCTCGGGCTCAGGTGTTTGAGTTTGAGATGCGACAGCGGTTGCTGCAGGGGCGGGCGTCGAGCTGCAACCACTGAGGGCTAAAAGAGAAATTAAGGCGAGAGCCGAGAACCGAAGTGAAGTTTGCATTTGCACAAGCTTAGAAGGCAGAATGCTATCGAAGCTGTTAATTTGAATTGCTAAGTGCATTTTGGTCTGGCTGGAAGCATTCCCGCTCGAAACTTGTTAGTTAGCAGAATGAGTAGATCAGAAATAATTCAGAAACCAGCCGAAACCCAGGTTCCAATCACAACGATTCTGCAGAATCGATGGAGCCCCAGAGTATTCGATGAAAGCCACGAACTTGATTCCAAAGAGTCGATTGCTCTAATGGAAGCCGCCCGCTGGGCGCCTTCTTCTAGCAACCGTCAACCCTGGAAATTTGCTCTTTTACTGCGCGATTCAGATACCTTCGATGCCTTGTCTGCAGAAGCGCTGATTGGTTTTAATCAGACCTGGGCTCCGAGTGCCTCGGCACTGATTGCCGTAATGGCGGATAAGAAATCCGTAAAGGGCG
This sequence comes from Aquiluna sp., assembly GCA_041688475.1. GTDB lineage: Bacteria > Actinomycetota > Actinomycetes > Actinomycetales > Microbacteriaceae > Aquiluna. Next base: position 434 of record JBDNID010000063.1, on the reverse strand, counting down.
AGGATCAGGATCAGGCTGGTGTTTTCTATGATGCCGGGCTTGCTTCGGCACAGATTGTTTTTCAAGCCGAGTCCATGGGTCTGAAGGCTCACTACATGGCCGGCTTCGTCGAAGACAAGGCCCAAGAGGTTTTGCGGGTTCCCGATGTTTGGGTGGTCTGCATCATTGCGGTTGGTAAGCAGGGCGCAGTGAATGACCAGCCCGAATCGATTCAGGAACGCGAAAGGTTGGCTAGGGATCGCAAAGAGCTCAGTGAGATTGTCAGCCATGGCCTCAACTAGACTTTTGCCATGCCCACAGCCCTAATTCGGTCTTCTGCGACCGAAACCATAGTTGGCTGGTTCGATGTAGTCGGGCCCATCATGTTCTACGTCGCGGTTTTTGGTTTAGTTTTTGCTGGAACCGGTTTATTTATAGGCGCATTCATTCCTTTT
>JBDNID010000062.1:0-3048 GCA_041688475.1 Aquiluna sp. | reverse complement strand
TCCGATCCCGCCAAATACTTAAGCTTGTCCTCGGCCCTTCTTGGTGAAGTGATTTGCAGGGTGAGTCTGACTCGTTCCCGATTCTCTATCATGGGTGCTTGGTGCCAAGCGGAAATGTACGGAGTCGGGGTTTCATAGAGTGCGTCAACACCTTGCAAGAGTTTCTTATAAAAACTCGCAAGTTCATCTACCTCTGAGAGGTTTAGGGCTGCAAGATCAGGAACCTGGCGCTTTGGCATCATGTGCAATTCAATGGGCCAGCGTGCGGCAAAAGGCACATATGCTAAAAAGCTTTCGGACTCTAGGACCACACGATCAGAGCCAGATTCGAACCTTAGGAGCCGGTCAAAAAAATCACCCCCAACCTTATCGATGCTAGCGATGAGCTTCTTAGTAGTGGGGGTCACAAAAGGGTATCCGTATATCTGACCGTGGGGATGATGCAGGGTCACTCCTATTTCTTCCCCGCGATTTTCGAATGGGAAGACCTGCAGAATTCCCGGACGGGAATGAAGGTTATCGGTCCTATCCTGCCAAGCCGAGATTACCGTTCTAATTCGATTCTCCGGCATTGAAGCCAGGCTGCCCTGGTGCTCCGGTGAGAAAACCACGACTTCGCAACGCCCATGGGCCTGGGTGGAAAAACCGAAGACGTCCCCATTTGGGTGCGAAATGTCACCGGTGCCGGGGCCGAACGCAGGGCCCTTATTTTCGAATACCGCGACATCAAATACATCTGGCAGCTCGGAGGGGTTGGAATCAGTTGTTGGGCAAAGTGGGCAAGCGTTTGCGGGGGGCAAAAATGCGCGCTGTTGGCGGTGGGATGCGATTGTTATCCACTCGGAGGTCAATGGGTCAAACCTAAGGTTTGCAGTTTCTGGACGCTCTATCGGGTCTCGCTGATCGGGCCTTCTTATCGAGGGAAGATTTGAACTCTCATCGTCAAAGTAGATTAAATCCCTCCCATCGGAGAGCTTTGCCTCGATTTTACTACCGGTCACTTGCGAGTCTCTTTTCCGATTCTCATCGCTAAAGTAAGGGGGTGAAGCAATCAAATTCGGTAGATGAATTAACCATTTCTAGCAACTTCGAGAGCTCAATAAGTATGGCAGTAATTTCGCTTTTTGGCGGTTCTCTTGCGTTTTTGTCGCTATTTGACAGAATCGTTATAGACCGCACAAACGCTGACTCTGTGGGTCAATACGCCTTCGGAACGGTGCTTGCGCCCTGGCCAAATCGGATTCCCGGTGGCACCTATGATTTTTTGGGAAAGCAATATAAAACTGATGCTTTAGACGCTTCGGGTAATGCCATTCACGGACTTTTGCGCAAGCGCAAAATGGAGCTTCGAGAACGGGGCGAAGCTTTTGTTTTACTCGGCTATAAATTTGGCGAAGATGAGGTTTATCCCTTCGCAGTTGATCTCGAAATCAGATATGAGCTCGACTCAGAAGGTCTAGCGGTGACGGCTGTCGCCAAGAACCTAACGGGCCAAAGTGTTCCATTCGCGATCGGGTTTCATCCTTACTTCGCTACCGAAGGGCCATTTGTGCTTAGGACAAATGGAACTGAGCTAATTAAAACTGATGAGCGCCTTGTCCCAAATGGCACTCAAAAGCTAGCTGAAGCCTTCGAGCTCGATTTTCGCACCGAGCTGGCATTTGACGGCTGTGTGATGGCCAATCAGGCTCAGATTAATTTTGCGGACTATTCGCTATTTATCGAAGCAAGCGATAATTTGCCATACCTGATGGTCTATAGACCACCAATGTCTGTTTTGAAATCTGGAGGTAAGTCATTGGCTCTAGAGCCGATGTCTCACCCAACCAATGTGTTTCAGAGCGACATCGAAAGCGCGCTACTAAGTGCTCTTGAAACTAAAAACTATTTCTTCAGAGTTAGAACGCGCTAGCTGGCAGCTCTTTAAGATCGTTGGCTAAAGCATCTAGCACGACGCTAGCAACATGTTCGGAGGTCATTCCTTGCGGGAAAGCCGGCGCTTCTCCTGAGATTGCCCTTGAGGCAAGACCGGTCTCGGTGTGGCCAGGAGTTACTGATAAAACTCGGATTCCCTCGCGGCGCCACTCTTTACCAAGCGCCTGCAAGTAACCCGCAATGGCTGTCTTGGAGGCGCTGTAGCCGGCCATGTTAGCCATTGGAAGCTCGGCGACAACTCCCGTTAGATTTACCACGAATGGTTCTCCGCCGCGCTGAGCGCTGGCTAGTAAAACTGGCTGCAATTCGGCAATCAATTGCATCGGGCCAATTGCGTTTGTTTGCATCATGGTGGAGATGACATCGGCTGGAGTGTCAACCGCTTTTCCAAAGGCAACCACACCGGCTGCATTCACGATCCCATCGAGCTCAGTAGTGGAGTTCAGGTAGTCGGTCAAAGTTTTGATGCTGTCTTTGTTTTCGTAATCCAGCAGCAAGCGCACCTCGACAGCGTTGGGAATCTTCCCCGCAGAATCATTTGATCTCGCCGTGCCTAATACTGTTGCACCCTTGGCGATTAGCTGAGAGGTGATGATAGCTCCAAGTGCCCCAGAGGCACCAACGACCAAGATACGTTTATTTGCAAATTCCATTTGATTGCCAACTCTTTTGGCACTCTGAGTATTTCCTGAAGTTCTGAAATTAGTGCAAAAGCAGCCCGTTTCTGGAAACCTTAATAGACTTGGGCCACCCAATAAAGGAGCTGGTTGCTAGAAACTATGTCAATTGCCGGAGCAAAACAGAGTCCATAGATGGTGAGAAGTGCTCGAAAACTCTTATTCGCTAGTTTTTGGGCGCTTGGTTTTTTGGCACTCAGCTTGGTCTGCTCAGTCATTATTGGTTCTGCCAGTGGCCCAACCATGCTGGTTTCAATTCCAGAAGTTACCCTTAGTGGGCCACTGGGCGAACTCACGCTTTTTGGGGAAGTCAGCCTTGAGGGCTTATTTCGAAGCTCGGTGGCTTCACTGCCTCTAGTGCTCGCTGTTCTGATTTTGGCCTTTCTTTCGGTTTTTCTGCAACCCCATATTCTTCTGAGGCTGGGTCATAAATTTA
>JBDNID010000061.1:0-4768 GCA_041688475.1 Aquiluna sp. | reverse complement strand
TCCGCGAGCTCTTTGTCGTCTTTGAGAGCCGAAAGATACTGGTCGTAATAGTCCATAGAACCCATGGCTTCTTTCACCTCTGATGCTCGATTGAACTGGTAATAGTTCTCAAGTTTTTTTATCGAGTAACTCTCCTGCGAAATAACCAAACTTGATTTCACTAGTTTGTAGAGGTCCACAAACACGCCACGCTCCAAAAAACGCTGCACTTCAGCGGTATATATTCCGTGGCGCACCGCTAATTTTTTTAGGGCGTTCTGCTCGTAGTTGGCATAGTGATAAATCTTTGCCCCGGGGAATCTTTGCTGGCGATGTATCACGTCTTTCATGAACATCTCAAAGGATTCTTTTTCGCCTTTTCGATCATCAGCCCAGTTATGGTGAAACACTTCGCCTTGATCAACACTGCTCCAACCGAACAGGTATTCGAGCCCCCCGGGTTCGGCGAAAAAGGTAAACCCCTCTAAATCAAAAAAGAGGTCACCCTTATTAGGCCTTGGTAAATTGCCCAATGCCTTCGAGTCGATAACTTCAACAAAGTGCTCTCCGGTTTCGTAGGTCCGCTGTTGCAATCTGGCCTGGAGTGAGAGTTTTGCAACTTTTTCAATGCTCAGCTTGTCGGTGGCATTGGACAAATTGGAAAGATCACTGACGGTTTTTACTCCAGAGCGATTTAGCGACTCAATCTGTAGCCGAGTTATCCCCGCCACCAGCTGAAGGTGATTGGCTTCGCGCCGGGTATATTCGCAAAGTTCCGGATATTCGCAGATGCTGCAATAGCTAGAGGCATCGCACAGCAATGTACCGACATCCACTAGATGTTGGGGGTTTTGATTCAGGGACCCAGATACAAAAGCTAAGTATTTTTCTCTTTGCTGAGTCATCTGAGCCAACAAGACTTTTGCGTCAAAGCCCGCAAGTTTGCGAGATCCAAGGATTAGGCCGTGCTCTGAAGTGGCAGCTATGCCCAAAGTTTCAAGCACGTCCAGATAAAGCCCAACTTGGCTTCGGTACTCGGGTTTCGCGGTTTGAGAAAGCTTGGCATCCCAGGCGCTATAGCCGCCGAGCCATTGGCCACTTTGTTTTGCGGTTAGCCCGCTATCGCAGAATTCGAATTGGTAATCTCCACGGATTAGAAAATCAGGGCGACCAGAAAAGATCATTTCGCCAGAACCACCTCGCAGCGAACCCTGGTAAATAATTGGAACTCCAGTCATCATCAGTTCGATGGTCGAATCCATGGTGCGGTCTTTCGGCGCCTGAACCAGATCCTTTAGGTTGTGAATTAGTTCTTGCTCGAGTGTGTTCTCGAACCTAATCCCATACCTAATAGCCAAATTATCGGGGGCTTCATAAAACCGGTTGATGAGCTCTTTCAGACCGGGAATTTCGAGCTCTCTCGCAACCGACAATCTGGTGCAGTGTTCGCACTGGGCGCGCATTAGGTCCCGGGAGTCAAAACTCCAATCCCCGTCGCGTCTTTTCATTCACCTAGTCTGGCGCTACGGCGAACATTATTCGTAATTTGAGAGCCTTGCGCTCTATGATTTTTATTTGAGGGGTGAATGCATTTATGAAAATAGAACCTACAACTGTGAGGCACGTTGTCTTGGTCGAAAATGAACCGCTGATGCGTGACCTTTTGGCCAAGTCAATTGAATCGGCTGGCTTTATGGTCACAACTGCCGCCAATGCGGCTGATGCCAAGAGGGCACTCCTATCGGTTGATCCAGACGCTTTTGTGTTGGACGTTGAATTGGGACCCGGGCCCAACGGCTTCGATTTCGCAGAAATCGTGATGAAGCTCTCCCCGACTGCGGGAATCGTTTTTCTAACCAACCTTCCAGATCCAAGATTTGGCGGCAAGAGCCAAGCAATCGTAAAAAAGAATCAGGCCTATTTGCGCAAATCTGAAATCCACAGCGGTCAGGAGCTAGTGCAGGCCCTTGAGGCAGTGCTCCGCGATGAGGTAACTAGCGAATATCGCCATGATCTTGTGTCTAATAACTCACTGTCTGGTCTTTCCGCGAGACAAATAGCGACTCTTCAATTAGTGTCCGAGGGTAAAACCAATAATCAGATTGCGCAGTTGCGAGGCACGAGCACTCGTGCGGTTGAAGGAATGCTCTCTAGGGTATTTGAGATTTTAGGAATCGACGCGAAGGCTTCGAACCCGAGGGTTGAGGCCACTACTCGGTACCATCAGCTGAGAAGTCAAATGGATTAATGCCAACCCTTCAAACTCGCCTTATAAGCGTTTCCGAGCGCGGCCTGGTGGAGTCCCTTGGCCGACGCGAGTCGATAAATTGGCGCACCCACATAATCTTCGCCATACCGGCGTTTTTATCAGGGTTCACCTATGACCTTCCGAGGCTGGGTGGCGCCTGGCAGGATTGGGCGATCCTCACCCTAGTCGGATACATCGCAACCGTTTTAGCCATTGAAACCTTGAGCTTACTTATTCGAAAGTCGACCTGGAAAAAATCCAGGCCGTTTTTAGTGATTTTAATTTTGGCGCTGGCGGGGTTATTTCGTGGTTGGATGATTTTATTGGTTGGAGCGCAGTTAGAACTGGTTCCGCAGGAGGATCTTGTTTTTCGGGTGCTGGGGGCTCCAATTTTCGTCGTTTTGGTCTATGTAATTTCCAATGTTTTGGTGTCTTCCAGGCTGGACTATCAACAAATTTATGAGCGCTTGGTGACGGAGCAAGTGGCACTGGAAAGGTCTCGAGGCACTTTTAGTGCCGAGATATTGCGGTTGCGTACCGAGTTGCAATTTAGGGTTCACGAGCTCATTGCCCCTTCGATCTGGGAACTTGGAAAACTAATCAATGACGCCAAGTTGTCAAAAGACGCCTCTTTAACAATCGGAGCATTGCGTGGGCTAAACGATTCAATTATTCGGCCACTTTCCAAAACCCTTGCAGCTCAGACCCAGATACCTGGAGTTGAGGCTAACTTTACGGCCGCCCAATTTGGCAGAGTCTCAATCCCTAAGACGGTAAAGCTTGGAGAAACCGTCCCAATCACCCTGGTGGTTTTAGCGACAGTGGTTCTTACTTCCAGCTCTCAGGCGGCTCAGTCAGATTTATTTAGAAGTCTTTTGGTCTCACTTGGCGGCTCGTTATTGGTTGCCGGAGCTCTTTTGGTGTTCACTCGCTTAACAAGAAAACTTGAGTTACCTACCTTTTTAGCCGCCTTGATTGTGGCCAGCTATGGTGCCTTGATTGGGCTGAGCACTAGCTTGCTTTTGGTTTTTCATTCACTAGGGCTGACCTGGGTGTTCGTCGCTCAAGCAATAGTCTTTTCGACACTGAATCTCCTGATTCATTTTGCCTTGAGCGTGTTTCAGAGTCAACGAGCCGGGGCGCTAGGGGAGCTGCGCGAGGTGGTGGATGCGCTTAAGGTGGTCACCTCGCAGCTTAGGCAACAAGCGTGGCTGCATCAAAAAATGATCGCAAGTCAACTTCACGGTCCCATGCAGGCGCTGCTGCATTCATCGGCTTTTCGGTTAGCCCGCCTTGAAAACCCAACTCCCGTTGAGCTAGAGAGCGTCTTAGTAGACGTGAATCGGGCAGTTTCTGAGATTGGGCAGTTCGATTACCTTGAAGGTAGCTCAGTCAGGCAAAGCCTCTTGGATCTAGCAGAGGTCTGGGATGGGGTTTGTGAGATTGATATTAATGTTGCTGAGCCTGCTCTTTTCGCGCTTGAGCAGGACGCAATTTTAGCTCGTTGTTTTCTGGAGGCATTGCGTGAGGCTGTCACGAACGCCATCAAACATGGCGAAGCTCCAAAGGTTTGGGTAGAAGTGGAACTAACTTTTGATCGGCTGAGGCTCAGCATTATTAACGATGGCAAGGAACCGGTAGTTCTCGGTCCGGGATATGGAACTGCAATTATTGAAGAGCTCACCCTAGCGAGCAGTCTGAGAACAGAAGCCGGAAAGACAATTTTTAGGGCCGAGATCCCAGTCAGTAATTCTTTCTCATCAGCACTTCTTCTCTAATCGGCGGCTCACAGCCGGCCCTTTCGCAAACGATAGCGGCCGCAATCACTGCAATCCCCACCGCCGCTTTTAGGGCTGGCCCGCTTATCCTCGCGAGGCGATTCTTAGGGGAATCCCCGAGGCCACCGAGCGCGCTGAGTTCTGCCAGGAAATTGGCCATGAAAGTGTCTCCGGCTCCAACGGTGTCGACGAGCCGAACCTTGGGTGCCGTAACGTCAAGTCTTTTGCCATCTCGATAAATAGATGCCCCTTGGGCGCCTCTTGTTGCTAGGACCAGTTTCGATTCTTCGGACCACTTGAAACAAATTTCATCTAAGTCGGCACCAGCTGGCAAGTCAAATAGCCACTCGAGGTCAGCATCTGAAGCCTTAATGATGTGGCTCTGGGCATTGATTCGCTGGACTCTTTGAAGCTCGGTGGTTCTATCAAGCCCCAGAGAGGGCCTGATGTTTAAATCGTGTGAAAGTGTGACTGCTTGGCTAGCGGCTAACTTATTGAGCCAAGTTTCGATGATCAAGTTGCCAGGCTTAATGGCCATGGCTAAACATCCGAACTGCACCGCTCTGATCCCCTGGGAGCCCAGTTGCTCAAGGTTTGGGAGTTCAGATTCTTGCCAAGCCCAATCTGCCGTGCCATTGATGTAGAAGCTGTATGTGGCTACTCCGGCAGGGTCCATCGTGGCAACTGCGAGGCTGGTTTGCTCTTTGGCCGAAACCGCCCAATCTAAACCCACACCATTAGACGAAAGCCGCTGCCGAATTTG
>JBDNID010000060.1:0-3845 GCA_041688475.1 Aquiluna sp. | reverse complement strand
GCCTCTTCCAAAACCTCTGGCGCAAAATCCAGCGCAGAACGGTAGTGAGCACTCATTAGGTAGTAGCGCACCACCCGAGGTTCGGCTAGCGAGAATAACTCTTTCGAATAAACCGAGTTGTGTAGCGACTTCGACATCTTTTGCCCGGCAACATTCACAAGCCCGTTGTGGACCCAATAATTGGCGAATTCATGCCCCGCGGCGATTGATTGAGCTAGCTCATTCTCGTGGTGAGGGAAACGAAGATCCAAACCACCCCCGTGAATATCGAACTGAGCGCCCAGATAATGGGTAGCCATGGCCGAGCACTCCAAATGCCAACCCGGTCTTCCGGGGCCATAATCGGAATCCCACTTGGCGGTGTCAGGCTCGGTTTTTTTAGCTGCTTTCCAGAGTGCAAAATCCTGAGGCTGCTTCTTACCAGAACCGATTATCTCAACTTCAATCTCATCAATCGGCTGATTCGTCAGGGAGCCATAGCCTGGAAAGCTCCTCACATCAAAATAAACGCTCCCTGAGCCATCCAGTGCCCGATAGGCGTGGCCGAGCTCGATCAATAATGCAATCAAGTTCAGCATCTGCGGGATGTGCCCGGTGGCCCTTGGCTCATAGCTCGGGTCTCTAATCATCAGCTTTCGGTAATCGCTGGTAAATAGCAGTTCGTTGGTGTGGGCTAACTGCCACCAGGGAGTCTTGGACTCTTGAGCCTTTTCTAGCACCTTGTCGTCAATATCTGTGACGTTACGAATTAGCGTGACAACTTTGCCGTTCGCCTCAAACCACCTGGTGAAAAGATCGTAAACCAGGGCTGACCTAAGGTGGCCGATGTGCGGTTCAGACTGCACTGTTGGCCCGCAGACATAAATTGACACTTCCCCCTTGGTGACCGGATTGAAGGTCATCAACCGCCGAGCCTTGGTGTCGTATAACTTCATAATCTGAGCCTAATCCCGCACTCTTATAAGTGCGGTCGCTACAGCCGCGATACCCCTGGCATCGGACAAAAAGCCCAACCCATCGGTGGTGGTAGCCAGCACCGATACTGGGGCGCCAATGACCTCGCTAAGGGCCGCCTCCAATTCATGCCTGCGCTCCGCAAGTCTCGGCTTATCGGCGACAACCTGAACCGATACGTTAACCGGCTCAAAATTTGCTGCTTCCAATAACTTGATGGTCTCTTTTAGAAACACCTCGCCAGAGGCGCCTAAGTATTCGCTTCGATTGGTGCCGAAATTTGAGCCGATGTCTCCCAGAGCTGCCGCTGATAACAATGCATCCACAATCGCATGAGAGACCGAATCTCCATCCGAATGACCCGCGAGCTCCGGAAGCTCAGGAAATTTCACCAGGCCTAGCGAAAGCTCCCCGACTTCGCCAAAGGCGTGGGCATCTACCCCAACCCCAGAACGCACATTCGCGAATGTTGAGCGCGCTCGATCCAAATCTGCGGGAGTGGTTATTTTGAAGCACAGCTCATCACCCAATACGGTTTTGGTCTTGACCCCAAAGCTCTCAAGTAGAGCTGCTTCGTCCGTGAAATCACCTTCGGTTTTACTCAGCGCGTCCCGAAGGGTTGCCACTCGAAAACCCTGCGGAGTCTGGGACAATCTGAGCTCGCTGCGATCGATAGTTTCGGTAACCCAGCCGGCAGATGTTCTTTTCACAGTGTCTGGAATGTAAGTTACTGGAACCACGGACTCCGCATCGGTCAGCGCCAGCGCGACTCGCTCAAATACGGTTTCAGGAGCAAATGCTCTGGCTGCATCATGCACTAAGACGTTTTCGTGTGTGACTAGCGAAAGCCCACTAGCGACAGATTGCTGCCTTGTGGAACCCCCAGCGATGACCTCAACATTGACCATAAATTTATTACAAATGCGCTCGAATTCGGCAATTCGATCGGCCGGCGCCACCACAATTACCTGTGCTGGCGCAACTTTTGCAATCCTCATCAGGGACAGCTCTAAAAGAGTTATCCCGGCAACAGTAGCAATTGCTTTTGGCAGGCCGGCTGCAAGCCTGGCCCCTCGCCCCGCTGCCACTAATACGACAGAAATTTCCATTTTTTTAGGAGGCCAAAACTTTATCCAGTTCAGCCGAAGCCTTTTCTTCATCCACCTTGCGTGCAAGTGCTAGCTCTGAAATAAGAATCTGACGTGCCTTGGCAAGCATCCGCTTTTCTCCCGCAGATAAACCGCGGTCCTGGTCTCTTCTCCAAAGATCGCGCACCACCTCGGAAACCTTTACTACATCGCCCGAGGCAAGCTTTTCAAGGTTTGCCTTATAGCGCCTTGACCAGTTGGTCGGTTCTTCAACAAACTCTGCTCTTAGAACATCGAAGACCTGCTTGACGCCTTTTTTGTCGATGACGTCTCGCACTCCGACCATATCCACGTTCGCTGATGGCACCTGGATTATCAGATCGCCTTGCGCCACTCTGAGCTTCAGGTAGGTCTGGGTCTCGCCGCGGATCGTCTTTTCGGAGACTTCAATAATCTCTGCTGCGCCGTGGTGTGGATAAACTACCGTCTCGCCAACTGCAAACTTCATAGACTTCTTTCAGCTTCAAAACCTTGATTTTACCACAGTTCTCCCTGATTACCTAGGATAGAATTGGGAAGAATCGGCCCTCTGGAGGACCCTTGAAAATCAAAAAAATCATCGCCTTTATCGCTATCGCCCTAACCACGGTGGTTTTATCAGGTTGTTCTTTTCAGCGCGATGTCGAATCGCTCAAGCCCTACTCTCCATCTGATGGGGTAATCGCTGATGCTCAGGAACTAAAGGCGAGAAACCTGATGTTTATCAAGGGTGATGGCGAAAAAGCTGTGCTAATCGGATCTTTCGTGAACTCAACAATGGCGCCAATCACCGGCACCATTCAGATTCTTCAAGCCGACGGTGAGCGCCTTGAGGTTAGCTTTGATGTTGCCGCAAATTCTAAATTCGATATTGGCTATAACGGCACCGACCCGTTGGCCGCTGCAATCAGCGAGTCCCCCGGTCAACTCCACTCAATATTTCTATCTGGTGGTGGCGATCCGATAACCCTTCAGGTACCAATTATGGATGGCAGCCTCGAGGAGTATCGACCCTTCTACGACGCGCTTTACTAACCCTCGAATTTATAGCCCAAACCGCGCACGGTCACCAAGTGCTTTGGGTTCGCCGGGTCCGGTTCTATCTTGGACCGAATCCTTTTCACGTGAACATCAAGAGTTTTGGTATCGCCAAAATAGTTAGACCCCCATACTCGATCAATTATTTGAGCCCGGGTTAGCACACGGTTGACATTTTCCATTAGCAACTCCAACAGCTCAAACTCTTTGAGTGGCATGGATACCTTCTGATTATTCACTCTCACTACGTGGCTGATCAGGTCCATTGACACAGGACCCGCTTCAATAAACCCGGATTCACTTGGTCTCAAATCCGTTCCGCGCCTAAGGACAGCCTTCATTCTGGCCAAGAGCTCTCTTGTCGAATAAGGCTTAGTGACATAGTCGTCAGCCCCAATCTCCAGACCCACCACCTTGTCAATTTCCGAATCCTTGGCTGTGAGCATGATGATGGGAACTTGGCTTTCTGCTCTGATTGCCTGGCAAACCTGACTTCCTGAAAGCCCGGGCAGCATGACATCTAATAGGACTAAATCCGCTCCCCGGGATCTGAATATCTCCAAAGCCGCTACCCCATCAACCGCCTCAATGACCTCGTATCCTTCTTTTTTTAGTAGGTAAACTAGCGGCTCTCGAAGATTCACTTCGTCTTCCACCACGAGTATCTTGGTCACTTAGGACTCCTTCTGCTCCATCGGTAATCGAAGAGTGAACGTGGAGCCAATC
>JBDNID010000059.1:0-2885 GCA_041688475.1 Aquiluna sp. | reverse complement strand
TTTACATGTGCTCGCGGAGGTGTTCAGTCAACCTAAGAAAACGCGTGGGGTTCTTTTTGCGCTTGGCCCGGGGGTAACAATCGAGCTGGTCCTATTGGAGTGGACATGACTCTTTCGATAAGCGTTTTATTATTTATTCTTTTAATTCTGGCCACTGGCGGCGAGAGAATATTCGAGTTAGTCGTCTCAAAAAGGAACGCTAGCCGGGCTTTTGCGCTTGGAGCCACCGAGTATGGTCGCGGCCACTTGCCGTACATGATAATTCTTCATGTTGGGATGCTGATAGGCGCTGTTGTCGAGGTAGTGGTCTTCGATCGACCATTTTTAGGATTAGTCGGCTGGATAATTTTGGCTCTAGCACTCGGCTGCCAAGCCGCGCGATACTGGGTAATTTGGGCTCTAGGCTCGCAGTGGAACACCCGAGTGATTGTCATCCCTGGCGCAAAACGCGTAAGGCGAGGTCCTTACGCCCTGTCCTGGCTCAAGCACCCTAATTATTGGATAGTTGTTGTCGAGGGCATTGTTCTGCCACTTGTTCATTCGGCTTGGATTACCGCCATCGTGTTCACGGTTCTAAATGCCATTTTGCTTCTTGTTTTCCGCATTCCCACTGAGAATCGAGCATTGAGGGCATTGACATGAAGACTTTTGAAGTGCTGGTGGTTGGTGGCGGTCCCGTTGGCATGGCGGCTGCAATTGAAGCTCGGCTGGCGGGGCTATCTGCCGGGATTATTGAACAAAGGACTGGCACCGTTGATAAGGCCTGCGGTGAGGGATTAATGCCCGGAGCTTTGCCCCTACTGAAACGTCTAGGTGTTACACCCGTGGGTAGGGATCTAGTTGGAGTCACCTATCGAAGCGGTAAACACTCGGTCACGCACCGGTTTTCTTCAGGATCTGGCATGGGAATGCGCAGAACGATGCTTCACGACGCTCTCAGAGCAAGAGCAATCGAGCTCGGAGTCACTTTCATGGAGGATTCGCTTCGGACCCTGCGTCCTGATGAAAGCTGCGTGGTTGTAGATTGCCAAAGCGGTGAGTCAATTCAGGGAGATTACCTGATTGGTGCCGACGGTCTTCATTCCACGGTTTCCCGGCAGGCCGGTCTATTTCGAGAGGTATCTGCCAACAGGGCGAAAAGATTCGGCATCAGGCAGCACTTTCAGATCGCTCCCTGGTCTGAGTTCATTGAGGTCTACTACACAAAATCCGCTGAGGTCTACATCACCCCGGTTGCCAATGATCAGGTTGGAGTCGCGGTGCTGGGTCCCAGGGCCACGGACTTTGAGGCCACCCTGGCTAGCCTTCCCGAATTGGCCGCGAGGTTGGCAGGGGCGGCACCAAGCTCTCAGCGAAGTGGCGCAGGGTCTTTTCCGCAGCTAACAGCTGCTCGCACCAAGGGAAGAGTGTTGTTAGTTGGGGATGCCTCCGGTTATGTGGATGCCATAACCGGAGAGGGTCTGAGGCTTGGTTTTGCTCAAGCCAGGGCTGCAATCGAATGCATTGCCGAGGGGAAGCCTCAAAAATATGAGCTTCGCTGGCGTCAGGTTAGTAGAGACTTCAGGGTGTTGACTCAGGGCTTAATAACACTTGCGAATTCACCGCTTCGAATGGCCATAGTGCCATTGGCGAGTCGATTTCCCGCACTGTTTGGTTTCATAGTTAATCGGTTGGCACGCTAGATCTTGATACGTAGGTCGCTTTCACTTTTTAAATCCACGCACCCGATGCCTTCGCTATCCGTTGCCGGATTTGCATTTTTGTTCAGCCTGGGTGTTGGTTCACCGGTTGGTTTAGCTTCGTTGGTGGGATTCGCAGTATTGCTGCAGCAGTTCTCTGTGGGTCTATCCAATGACTGGCTAGATGTGGCACGCGATAAAGAGGTTGGGCGAACGGACAAGCCGGCGGCGAAAGAGGAGATTTCAGCCACCGCGGTGCGTAACTGGTCTATTGTCTCCGGGTTCGCCGCTTTGGCCTTAGCTTTGCTATTTGGCATTCCTGCCACAGCATGGATGCTTTTTATGCTTGCTGTTGGATGGTCCTATAACCTGGGCCTGAAATCCAATTGGCTATCAGTGCTTCCCTATGCCTTGGGCTTTGGGATCCTGCCGGTCTTTGTGACTCTTTCGATGCCTCAGGCGGTATTTCCGCCAGTTTGGATAGTCATGGTTGCCGCCTTGCTTGGAATTTCTGCCCACTTTGCCAACGCCTTACCCGATTTATTCGATGATCGGGCTACCGGAGTCAGGGCTTTGCCGCACATTCTTGGACAGCGTCTTTCTGCAATCATCATCGCCACCACGGCCCTGGCGGCTTGCCTAATTGTTGTGACTCAGGCAAAGGATTTGGATCCGACAACTGGTCTGGTTGGTTTGGGTTTGACCCTCGCGCTGGCTGGTTCTGCAAGCGTCTTATCCTTGAGGTTCAAACCGCCCAGGATTGTTTTCCCGCTATTGATTTTGGCTTCTTTGGTAAACGTAGTTCTTCTTATGTTGGGCACGGGGTCCCTAGTTCAATAGCACTATTTTTGATGTGCCTGGTTTTTGGTTATTGCTAGAAAGACCTCAATAAGCTCGCCGACACTGTGGTCCGCTTCCGCTGGGTGACGAAATGGTAGTTCGTGGTGAACGGTATATCTATTTTGCCTACCAACTTTATGTTTAGACACATAGCCCGCCCGCTCTAAGTCGCGCACGATTGCCTGCGTGGTGCGTTCGGTAACATCCGCGGCCAGAGCTAGGTCTCTGATTTTCGCGCCGGGTTCTTGTGCAATTAGAAGAAGTAAACGCCCATGGTTGGTTAGTAGGGTCCATCGCCCTGATTCTTGAGTATTCACGATCGTCATGCTTACCTCCTTGCCTTTTGAGCTCGGCGAAATAGCCCTG
>JBDNID010000058.1:0-1498 GCA_041688475.1 Aquiluna sp. | reverse complement strand
TGGGGTTCCGCAGCTGACGCCGAAGCGATTATTCAAGCCGGAATCATCGCTTTTCCTGGCCACTAACCGGGTGCACTAACCTAGGCGAATTCCTCTGTTGAGGAAGAACGGGTAAGGATCCTGGGCGACCATATTCTGCCGAGTTTCTAAGTGCAAGTGGCAGCCGGTGGAACCGCCGGTGCTTTCGATGCGCGCAATAAGCTGCCCCGTCACCACTGTTTGGCCAATGCTCACAAACCGGGACCCACTTTGAAGGTGAGCGTAACCGGTGGTCAGCCCATCACTGTGTGTCACTCGAATGAACTCTCCCGCCGTGCCAAGCCAACCCGAGTAGCTCACTCGCCCCCCGCTGGCCGCATACACGGGAGAGCCACAGGCCGTGGCGATATCAATCCCCGCGTGCAGCCTCGCAATTCCATAGATGGGATGAATGCGCGGACCAAAGTGGCTCGAAATATATCCACCCGTGGGTCTCGCCCACCCCGAGCTACTAATTTGACCGCCATCAATCATTCCCGCAATCTCGGCTTGGGCCCGTGCGACCACGCCCCGCTGGAAATCCTCTTCCGTTGCTTCGCGCTTCTCGGTCAAAACTTCCAATTGTGCTTCGAGTCGCGCGCTGTTCTCATACTGCGCCTCAACAGCCTGATAGGCGCGAAGGGCGGCGTTATTGGCTGACTCGTAAGCAGCCTCCGCAACCAGCTGCAGTTCTTCTCGAATTCCTCTGGCCACCTCAGCTTGATCACTCAGCGATTGGGAGGCATTCATGTCGGAGAGCGCCCTGGCGTAAATGCCATCGGTCTGCTCAGCAATTTTGGTGGCATACCCGATTCGAGACAGCAGCTCTGTGGCATCATCGCCACTCACAAAAAGCATGGCGCTCAAATCTGCACCACCGACGCGAGCGAGTTCTGCCACGAACTGGCCAGCTTTCATGCGAGATTCTTCGGCAATGATGCTGGCAGAATCGGCCTCAGCCTGGAGTTGCGCCTGCGCGTAGGTGGCCTCATCGAGTTCGTAAAGAGCTTCGTAGTAAATTTCCCCAAGACGCGCGGCTTCTTGCTCCGCTTCGGCGGCTGCCTGCTCAAGCCCTGCGAGCAGTTCAAGAATTTCTTCGATCTTGGCTTCCGCTTTTGCGACGTCTTTGCGGGCCTCTTCAACTTCTTCCCACGTAGGAAACTCTTCTGCCCATGCCGGTGTTTGGCTGGGAATCCCCAGGCTAAAAACAAGCACGAGGGCAGCAAAGGCGGCCCAGGCAGCACACACCGGACGTGACGAAAAAAGGCTCACACCGTGGACTCTAGCTTGAAGCCTGCCTCTGGCCAGTGTTGGGTGCGGTGTGGCGATGGGTAGGGGTCGAGGTGCCTCATTTAAAACTGCCCGCGTAGGACATTCGGTGCCTCGAATAAAAAAGCCCGCGTGTTGAGGTTAGCTTGCGTGGCGTTTTTTCATCCCGGTGTGGATGTCGGGCAGTGGTTTATGGTGTTGGGCTTCTAGT
>JBDNID010000057.1:0-1428 GCA_041688475.1 Aquiluna sp. | reverse complement strand
GCCACAATTACCGGCAGCATTTGCCTAAAGGCCTGTGGGAACTGAACCAAAAACATTGATTGCATTCTGGTCATCCCGAGGCTCAGCCCAGCCTCATTCTGCCCTTTGGGCAGGGCTGCTAGGCCAGCCCTCAAGGCTTCGCCGATGATCGCACCGTTATAGAGCGTTAGCGCTATTACAACTGCCCAAAGTGCTCCGGTTGAAAATGAAAGCAAAATGAAAAGCATCATTAAAAGAACCGGCATGCCGCGAACGAATTCCAAAATAGCTGTGGTGGGAATCCGGACCCAGATTTTATTGCTGGTTCGTAACAGCGCCATAATCACGCCAAAAATGATTGCCAGGACGGCCGCTATTCCGGCGGCGGTCAGCGTGTTGATGACCCCTTGGCCGATGAACCCCCATAGCTCGGGATCTTCGAAAATATCCCAGCGCGATGAATCAAAGAGACCCGGCTGAGTGGTTCCGTTGAAGATCTCCCGATCCCTGGCCAAGAGAAATATCAAATAAGCGAGCCCGCCAATAACTAAGGCGCCAAATCCAATGGAGAGGATTCTGGAGAGGCGCTTGGCCTTGGGGCCCGGTGCATCAAATAAAACACTGTTGCTCACTTGACTACCACCCACTTTTTCTCCAGTCTCGCGGCAATAAAGCCCAAGGGTATGGTGATTGCTAGATAGAAAAGGGCGACTCCCAATAAGACTGTGATGACCGCATCACCATTTGCGTTGGCTAGTTCTTTTCCAATCGTAAAGAGCTCGACCACAAAGAACGCGCCCGCGACCGAGGTGTTTTTAGTTAGCGCTATGAACACATTAATCAGCGGAGGAATGACCATCCGAAAAGCTTGGGGAAGAACGATTTCGATTAGGGTCTGCGAAAAACGCATGCCGAGTGATCTGGCCGCCTCAGCCTGACCGAGGGCAACACCGTTGATACCGGAGCGCAGTGCCTCTGCCACAAAGGGCGAGGTGTAGAAGCTGAGCCCGATGATAGCAAGGACGGAGTAACTGAAATCGGTGCCTAGATAAGGCAACAAAAAAGCGCAAAAGAAAAGCACCAGCGTCAGCGGAGTGTTTCTAGCAAGCTCGGTATAAGCGGTGGCGAACACCCTCATCGACCCAAGTGGCGAAATTCGAAGCATGGCAATCAACGTGCCAATAATGAGGGCAAAAAAACCAGAAACCAAAAGGAGTTGGAGGGTCATCCAGAAGCCGACCAGGTAACGATCGAAATTCTCAAATAGGACTTCCACTCCAACTCCTTTCTGGCTCTAGTTACTTATTGAAGCTAGTGATTAGTAGCGGTCCGGCATTGGAGCTGCGCGGAATGGCAATAGCACTCCGGCGGTGGTGTCCCAAGCTGTTTGGTAGCGACCATCTTGATAGCTGGCCTCTAGTAGGTCATTGATCCACATGCGGAATTCGG
>JBDNID010000056.1:0-3405 GCA_041688475.1 Aquiluna sp. | reverse complement strand
CTGACGTCAAGGAGTAAAAATGCTGGATTTTGATTTTGAACCACAGAGACCCGCTTGGGCTAAAAACCTTGCGGTCTTCGATTTAGAGACCACGGGCCTTGATCTCAAGGAGTCACGAATAGTGTCTGCGGGAGTAGCCTTGCTTGGTGCTAATGGTGAGGCATTAGAGCTTCACGAGTGGCTTGTGAACCCGGGGATTGAAATACCAGAGCAGGCCTCTAATGTTCACGGCATCACGACCCAGATGGCCGTGGAGCAGGGCATGAGCCCGGCTCAGGCTATTGCTGAGATTCTGGAAACTCTCGCTGAGTTCAGTAAAGAGATGCCGCTGGTGGCTTTTAACGCCCCCTACGATTTCACAATCCTTCACTTTGAAGCGAAGAGGTATGGGCTCGAACCGCTCATTCCGACCCCTGTGATTGATCCTTTGGTGTTGGATAAAAAGTGCATGAAGTACCGAAAGGGTAAGCGCACGCTCACCGCGCTTTGCGCCGACTACGGCGTCGAATTAATAGATGCTCATAATTCAACTGCTGACGCCATCGCTGCCGGGCGTTTGGCCCAAGCTCAGGCTCTAAAGTTTCCCGAGCTAGACCTTTCTGCCAGCGAGCTTCATGCCCTGCAAGTTGGTTGGGCTGATGAGCAGGCAATCAGTTTTGCCGAGTACCTCAAATCAAACCGCCCGGATTTCCAGGCGGAATTGGGTTGGCCAGTAAGGCTCTGAGCGAGCTCTAGCCGAAGTTTTTGTAGCGGTCGTTGAAGCGCTCCACGCGGCCTGCGGCATCCATGATGCGCTGCTTTCCAGTGTAGAAAGGGTGGCTTTCGGAACTGATTTCCACATCGTGGACCGGGTAGGTCTTGCCGTCTTCCCATTCAATGGTCTTCGATGAGGTGATAGTGGCACGAGTTAGAAAAGTGACCCCTGAGGCTAGGTCGCGAAAGACGATTGGCTCGTACGTTGGGTGGATGTCAGCCTTCATGATTTCCTTCTTGGTAAATTCTTTTTGCAAAATGCGCAACAGCGCCAAATCCTAGCAGATTTTATAGCAGGAGTCTATGCAGCTACAGCTTGGAATCTGCCATCCGAGTAGTTGACTTTGAGAGGAAACCGAAAGGCTTCTGAGATCGACTCGGAGGTAATAGTTGAGCCGATTTCACCCTTGGCTAGAATTTTGCCATCTTGCAGCAGCAGGGCGTGAGTGAAGCCGGCGGGAATTTCCTCGAGGTGGTGAGTTACCAGTGCCATTGAGGGAGCGACGGCGGACTGGGCGTATCCTCCGAGCAGTTGCAAAGTGAGTTCTCTGGAAGCAATGTCCAAACTAGCCACCGGCTCATCCAGCAAAAGCATTTCCGGATCGGTCATTATCGAGCGAGCAATTTGGACTCTTTTGCGCTCACCCTCACTGAGGGTCCCAAAGGGTCGATCCTCAAAATCAGCCAGCCTCCACTCCGCTAGCACTCTTCTGGCCCTGCGCTCATCAACCGAGTCGTAAAATTCTGTCCAGCGACCGGTTACTCCATAGCTAGCCGTCATGACGGCGTTTAGAACGCTTTCACTGTTCGGAATTTGATTGGCAAGCGCACTTGAGGCAAAACCAATTCTGGTTCTTAGCTCGAAAACGTTTACCTCTCCAAGTTTTTGCCCAAGCACTATTGCCTCCCCCTCCGAGGGATGAATCTGAGCCGCCGCTAACCTGAGCATTGTTGTCTTGCCGGCTCCGTTTGCGCCCAAAATTACCCAGCGCTGATCAGAATCGGCTTGGAAAGTCACTGAATCAAGAATCGTGCGGCCATTTCGCACAACACTGACATTTCTAAGATCTAATACCGTTGACATCCCGCCTAGCCTAGCTCTCAAGGGCCTTTTGATAGACCTGGAGGGTGCGAGTCGCGATGGTGTCCCAACCGAATTCTTCAATTACTCGGTTGCGTCCAGCTTTTCCAAACTCAGCGAGGTCAGCGCTACCGAGAGCGTGATTCAGGGCGGCTGACCAATCCGCTACAAACTTTGCCTCGTCTAACGGTGTTCCGCTGCCATCTTGCACCTGATCGAGTGGGACTAACCAGCCGGTTTTGCCGTGAATTACAACCTCGGGTATTCCTCCGGTTGCTGTTGCCAGCACCGGCAGCGCGCAGGCCATTGCCTCGAGATTCACTATCCCTAGCGGTTCATATATTGAAGGGCAAACGAATAGGTCGGCGTTTGTCAAAAGAGCGGCGAGCTTTGGTTGGGTTAAGTGCTCGGGAATCCAAATTACACCCGCGCACTCTTTGGATAAGTCGGAAACTAGGTGCTCAACTTCGGCCATGATTTCTTTCGTATCAGGAGCTCCGGCACAAAGAATCAATTGAACATCCTCAGGCAAAGTTTTTGCAGCTCTCAGAAAATACGGCAATCCTTTTTGCCGAGTGATTCGTCCGACAAAAATAACCGAGCGCTTATCCGGGTCAATATCGAACTCTCTCAGGGTTGCAAGATCGGCTAAAGGTTGCCACTTATTTGAATCAATGCCGTTGTAAACGACCTCGACTTTGGCAGGATCAAGGTTCGGGTAGGAGTTCAAGATATCGTTTCGCATGCCGTTGGATACGGCAATGATCCTGCTCGACTGTTCATAGGCGCTTTTTTCGATGTGCGAACTAACTGCGTACCCACCGCCCAATTGTTCTTTTTTCCATGGCCTTAGTGGTTCGAGTGAATGCGCCGTTATTACATGAGGAATCCCGTGCAGTAAGGAAGCCATGTGACCCGCATTATTGGCATACCAAGTGTGGCTGTGCACCAAGTCCGCACCCTTGATTGCTTCGACCATCGAAAGATTAACGGCGAGGGTTTGCAATGCTGGATTGGTATCTTCATATTCCTTTGGCACGGGATATCCAAAAGTATTCGGCTCGCTGATTCGTTCTCCGAAACTGTGAACGTGAGCTTCAATTCGCTCACGAAGTGCCACTACCAATTCGGTGACATGCACTCCGGCGCCACCGTAAATGTGTGGCGGATACTCTTTTGAAACAAAATCCACTCTCATAGCTGAATGCTAGCCCGAGAGCTCAATGGGCAACTAGCATTTGATGATGGGACGTACCAGAGTATTCGGAATGGTTCTCGCCGGGGGCGAAGGTAAAAGGCTTATGCCATTGACCGCAGACCGAGCGAAACCTGCGGTTCCATTTGGGGGAAGTTACCGACTGGTTGACTTCGCTTTATCGAATTTGATCAATTCGCAAATTCGTCGAATAGTAGTTTTGACTCAGTACAAATCTCACTCATTGGACCGCCACGTGTCGCAAACCTGGCGAATGTCTCCACTGCTTGGGTCATATGTGGCGTCTGTGCCCGCCCAGCAACGACTTGGTAAGCGCTGGTACACCGGCAGTGCGGATGCAATTTTTCAGTCCATG
>JBDNID010000055.1:0-3369 GCA_041688475.1 Aquiluna sp. | reverse complement strand
AGTCAACTTTGGTGCCAGCCTCTCGGCCCAGCTTGGCATATTTCACGCGAACACGATCGATGTGCTCTTTGGCGGAGCTCTGCTTAATTTCTAGCTCAAAAGCAACCTGCTTGAGGCTCATTCCCGAAGCATAGAGAGATAGCACCTCACGTTCGCGATTTGAGAGATTGGCGTCTCTCAAAAATAAAGTATCGGCATCGATCATCGCCGTGGTCTCAGAGTTATTTATGATTACACCTTTGGCCGAAAGCCGAATTGCTTCAGCCAAATCCGCCATCGGTTTGGACTTGGGCACGATTGCTACCGCTCCGGCCTGCAGAGCCGCGCGCATCAGTGAGGCTCGATCGGCGATTGAAAATATCAAGACTGCGGGTCCAATCTCCACCAGTCGCTCGACGTTGTCTTTCACTAGCGAGCCATCTGCCAAAGATAGATCGCAGATCACGACCTCACAATCCTTGTCGACTATCTGCTCAATTAGCTCGGCGACTGTGGGTGCTGAACCAACTAGGTCAAAACCGAATTGGTCACAGGTTCCTGCGAACCCGAGGCGCACCGCTTCGTGGTCATCAACTATCGCTACTCGCACACGCTCCATAGAACCTAAGATTAGCTTCGAGACAGCGTTGCCACGCACTCAAAATGGTGGGTGTGCGGGAAAATGTCAAAAGCCTTCAGTCCCCTAAGTTGGTAGCCCGCGGATATCAACTGCTTAAGATCCCGAGCCAGTGCCACCGGGTCACATGCCACGTAAATTATGTTCTTTGGACCAACCGCAGTGAGCGCATCGATCACCTTGCTGGCCGCTCCAGAGCGAGGTGGGTCCAAAATCACGGTGTCGTAGGCCACATCGGTTTGGGTGCGCAAAAACCGCAGCACGTCGGATTTCACGAACTTTAGATTATTCAGATCCTTGGTGGAGCGCTCTCCATCCAAAACGCCGATCTTGCTGGATTCGACTGCTGTGATCTGCAGCGAATCAAACGCCAGCGATAAAGTCGAACTAAAAAGACCAGCTCCGGCGTAAAGATCAAGGTGCTTTTTACCTGGGTCCAGCTCTAAGTCCTTGGCCGCCTGAGTAACAGTTGCCACCAAGAGCTCGGGGGCGTCCTTGTGGACCTGCCAGAAGCCTCCGGTGGAGAGCCTGAACGTTCTACCGGCCACCCTCTCAAGCAGCTTCTCAGAGCCGTTTACCTTGCTATCCACCATCCACTGCAAATCACCAACGCTCGAGGATGAGATCGAAATCTTTTTCACCCCGGACCAGTTCTTGAGATGAAGGCCAAGCTGTTCGATTTCTTCAACTGCTAGGGGCAACTCCTTGGCAAAAATCACATCATTGGTTCTTGACATCACTGGACCCGCAAGACCTGATGCATCGACGTTTAATTGAACCCTGGTGCGGTAGTGCAAGCCGTCGGTTTCGCCGGGAACTGGCATGACCTCTGTGGGAAGCTCGATCCCAGCCATGCGATCTAAAGCTTCGGCCAGCACCTGCCCCTTGAGTTCTCGCTGATAAGCAAGGTCGATGTGACCGAACTCAGCTCCGCCAGCTCCCTGGCGCGCGGCTTTCCAAAAATGCACCCTGCGGTGCGCCGAGCCTTCAACTACCTCGACCACCCTGGCTCGCAAGTAGCGGCCAGAGTCTTCATAAACCTCGGCCTTAACTACTTCACCATCAATGGCTCCAGTGACAAACACCGCTTTACCCTCGTGCCGAGCGATAAATATGCCTCCGTGGGCGACTTTTTCAATCTTCAATTCAATAATCACGTTCAAAGTGTTCCACAGCTAACCTTGGAATGTGACCAAATTAATACTTGCCTCAACCTCCCCCGCCCGCAAAAAACTGATGCTGGAGGCGGGGTTGGACTTTGAGGTCACCTCGCCGGGGGTGGACGAAGACGCTTTGGTGTTCGAAATGAAACCCTCCACACCAAAGGATCTGACCCAATTATTGGCCACCGCCAAGGCGCGGGCAGTTGCAAAAGACCATCCCGAATCTTTGGTGATTGGGTGCGACTCCGCACTTTGGTTTGATGGTGAAATTTTAGGAAAGCCCTTAGAAAGAGAAGTTGCGATTGCCCGCTGGAAAAAAATGAGCGGCCGATCTGGAGACTTATTCTCGGGTCACTGCGTGATAGACACCAAAACAAATCAGATGTCGCAAAAAGTAACCTCGACAAAAGTGTTCTTTGCCGAATTGACCAATCAGCAAATTGAGCGTTACGTGAGAACTAACGAGCCGCTGCAGGTGGCCGGGGCTTTCACTATCGACGGGATGGGCGGAGCATTCATCGAGCGGATCGAGGGCGATTACCACACCGTGGTTGGCTTGTCGCTGGTGGGGCTAAGAAAAATGATTGAGGACCTTGGCCATAATTACCAGGATTTCTGGAGGTAATCGACGGCGAAAACGCGATTTTTTTGTAGCTGACTTATAAAACAGCCGGCAAATCGCGCAATAAGCTATCGGATTATGACCGCACGCAAAATCAAAAAGCTGCTCATTGCAAACCGAGGCGAAATTGCGGTGCGCATAATTCGAGCTGCGAAAGATTCTGGCATACAGACTGTGGCGGTATATGCTGATGGCGATCGAGATGCTTTACATGTCAAGCTAGCCGATGAGGCCTATGCGCTTAATGGCGCAACCGCCGCGGAAACCTATTTGGTAATTGAGAAACTTATTTCAATTGCAAAACGCTCAAAAGCCAACGCGGTTCACCCGGGCTATGGGTTCTTATCAGAGAACTCAAGCTTCGCGCAGGCCGTGATTGACGCAGGCCTAATTTGGATTGGTCCATCTCCCGAATCCATAGAACTTTTGGGAGACAAGGTTTCGGCAAGAAAAGTCGCCGAATCCGTTGGTGCGCCTTTAGCTCCTGGAACAATTAATCCGGTTCAGACCGTGAGTGAGGTGGAGGATTTCGTTTCGATTCACGGATTGCCAATTGCCATTAAGGCCGCCTATGGAGGCGGTGGCCGAGGCATAAAGGTGGTGCGTGAGGTTGCCGAAATTGCCGAATGTTTTGAATCCGCCACCCGCGAGGCGATAGCAGCCTTTGGTCGCGGCGAGTGCTTTCTGGAAAAATTTCTGGATAAACCTCGACACGTTGAAACCCAGTGCCTAGCCGATAGCCATGGAAACGTAATCGTGGTCTCGACTAGAGACTGTTCATTGCAACGTCGTCATCAAAAATTAGTTGAGGAGGCTCCCGCTCCGTTTCTAACCGAGGATCAAAACAAGAGACTTTACGAATCCTCCAAAGCGATCCTTATTGCCGCCAACTATCAAGGCGCAGGCACTTGTGAATTTCTTGTCGCCCAAGATGGCACCATTTCATTCTTAGAGGTGAACACCAGATT
>JBDNID010000054.1:0-3512 GCA_041688475.1 Aquiluna sp. | reverse complement strand
TTTGGTGATTTGGTCCACCAGTATTACGAAAAAAGCTGTGACAAAAAACAAGTTGCGGCGAGTTTTAACTGCGCTCACCTAGCTTGTTCTGATCATCCAGGGAGCCAACATTTTCGGGATCTGTCCCGTTCTCTTTGTCAGCTCGGGCAGTCAAATCAATCTTGTCTTGAGCCAACGCTCCTGCCTGAACAGGGTCCTTATCGATAAATTCTTCTCGAACCAGAGAAGCCAGTTGCGCTTCAATGTAGTCACGGAGCTTGATGCGATAGTCCTGCTCGAAATCGCGAAGTTCGTCGATTGTGCTCTCAACAGCCCTGCGGTCCAACTCGAATTGGCCGATAATCGCTCTGCCCTGAGATTCAGCATCGCGAACCAAGCGGGCTGCATTTTCCTGACCATCTCGGATGAGCTGATCGCGCTTGGTGAGCCCCTCGCGAACATGCTCCTCGTGCAGCCTTCTCGCAAGCTCTAGCAAACTTTGGGAGCTTGCGTCAGCCACCGATGGAATTGGAGCGACCGGGAAACCCGCCATGATTGGAGCTGGCTCGTTTCCAAGAGCCTCAGTGGCCGCCAGCTTTCCTCGGAGAGACTCATTCTCCAGCGCCATTTGACGAAGCTCCTTGGTAATTTCATCCAAAAAATCATCGACCTCGTCCTGGTCATATCCCTCGCGAAATTTGACAATGGTAAATCTCTTGTTGACTACGTCCTCGGGCGTCACAGCCATCTCGCACCTTCCTCATCCAGCACTATAAGTTCATCGCCTATGTTAGGGCTTTTTAGATGCCTCTAGCAAAGCCCTGCAGAATCACGGCTGCCAGAAGAACAATCGTCCAAGCCAAATCCAACGCAATCGGCCCCAAGCGCAAAGGAGGCACAAATCGCCTAACAAATTTGATAGGCGGATCGGTAATTGAGTAGGCAAAATCGATAATTGGCATTACCGCTGCGGGCGGTCTCCACTCTGGTTTAACGCTCACCACCAGGTCGACTATGAACCTCGCAAACATGGCGTAAATATAAAACTGCAAAACCCAATAAAGGGCTGTTCCGATTATCGACATGTGCTACAGCATCTCCTGGGAAACGTCCGCTTCCGACGCTTCATTGTCAGTTACCGCGACGTGCGAAGGGCTAAGCAGGTAAACCTTCGGTGTGACACGCCTCAGGTGCCCTTCTAGGCCCTCTTTGAGGCCGATCATGAAGTCGAGCATCCTCTTGGCATCAGGCTCGCTCATGGCGGCAATGTTGACGATTACCGGAATGTTCATGCGAAAACTAGCGGCCACCTCCTTGGCATCTGCATAAGATTGCGGATCCAGAGTCATAATTTCAGACATTTCCCCCGACCGTCTTGGCCTTGGTGCCGCGGATTTAGGCTTATTTGATGCAGCGGTTTCAGGCTTGGCAGCTTCACTAGATCCAAAGCCGAAAAAAGTCAAAATCGAATTCATCGCGCCCATACTTACTCCTTCAAGTTCCTGTAAAGACTAGGCGCTCTGAGGCCTAGGTCCTGTTATTGCCGATCCAACTCTTATGTGTGTCGCCCCAAGACCTATGGCGAGCTCAAAATCCTCGCTCATTCCCATCGACAGGTATCTTGCCTCGGGATCCAATACCCTGAGAGTTTCGGCCGAGGCTCTGGCTATCTCGAAATCCTGCCTCGGGTCCACATCTAGGCCCGCTACCGCCATTATGCCCTGCAACTTGAGTCGAGGCGAATCTAAGACCAACTGGGCAAATTCCTTTACCGATTCTGGCTGAATCCCGCCTCGGTTGGAATCTCCTGTGAGATTCAGTTCGATGAATACTCGCAAAGAGGAATCCGCGGTTTCGAGCTGCTTATTGAGCTCTTTAAGAAGAGAAACTCGATCCAAAGAGTGCAGCGAACTGGCATACCTAATAACCGATTTAACTTTGTTGCTCTGAAGCTGGCCTATGAAACTCCACGTGACCTCGGCTTGCGGCCTGGCGATTGCAAAGTCTTTGGTTTTTTGGCTGACCTCTTGATCCCTATTCTCACCGAAATTCCTATGACCCAAATCGAAAAGTTCCACTGCCAAATCCACTGGGTGATTTTTAGTCACCACGATTAGTTCGACCTCACTCCTTGGTCGTCCAGCCAGCTCACATGCGGATTGAATTCTTTGCTCAATCTGCTGGTAGCGCTCGGAAAGAGACATCAACGGAAGAATTCAGGCAAATCCAAGTCATCTCCGAAGCTGCCCGGGGTGGATACCTTTTCGCGATTCCCGGCCGGTGAAACAATTTCGGCTTCGGTTTCAAACTCTTGCACAGATTCCGGCAAGGCTTCTGAGACCCTTGGCTCCAGAGCCTCAACAGTGGCCCACTCGCTTGCCACCTGAGCTGTAGCAGCGGCGGAACTCAGGGCGGCCGATGCAAAAGCCTGCGATTCAAATTTGCGACGAATTGGCTCTCCGCCATCAAAGCCTGCAGCAATAACCGTCACCCTAACTTCGTCTCCGAGAGTGTCTTCAATCGTTGCACCAAAAATGATATTGGCTTCAGGATGAACTGCCTCCTGAACCAGACGTGCGGCTTCATCGATCTCGTGCAAACCTAAATCTGATGCCCCCTGAATTAGCAGCAGAACCCCGTGGGCGCCCTCAATGGTCGCTTCTAGTAGAGGCGAAGATACAGCAATCTCTGCTGCGCGAACGGCCCGGTCTTCACCCTTAGCCGTTCCAATTCCCATCAGAGCGCTTCCCGCGCCCTGCATAACCGACTTCACATCGTTGAAGTCAAGGTTGATTAGCCCGGGCACCACGATCAGGTCGCTGATGCCCTGAACTCCGGCACGAAGGACATCATCGGCAGTAATAAAGGCCTCAAGTGCGGAGATCTTCTTGTTAGTCATCTCCAGCAATCTTTGGTTAGGCACAACGATGAGAGTGTCTACCTCTTCGCGAAGCGCCCTAATACCCTCATCGGCCTGCACGGCGCGACGCTTACCTTCAAAATTAAAGGGCCTAGTGACGACTCCAACCGTCAGTGCACTCAATCGCTTAGAGATGCGTGCGACAACCGGGGCGCCCCCTGTACCAGTGCCACCACCCTCGCCAGCTGTTACAAAAACCATGTCAGCACCCTTGAGCGCCGCTTCGATCTCAGACTCGTGCTCCTCGGTGGCTCGGCGACCCACCTCTGGGTCAGCACCAGCTCCGAGACCGCGGGTGATTTCACGGCCGATGTCTAGCTTGACGTCCGCGTCACACATAAGAAGAGCCTGGGCATCGGTGTTGATCGCCACGAACTCGACCCCGCGTAGGCCGGACTGAATCATGCGGTTCAGCGCATTCACTCCGCCGCCACCAACTCCAAAAACCTTGATAACCGCCTGGTAGTTCGGTAATTGTGACACTTTGCCTCCTTGTGAAAACTCTCAAGCTAAGGCTGAGGCTTAGCTTTTCAAAGAGTTTTCGATTTGCGCCAGAAAGGTAGGCGCTGGGATGGATTTAGCGGCCCAAATTCTCGGGCGTGTCGCAAACTAA
>JBDNID010000053.1:0-2069 GCA_041688475.1 Aquiluna sp. | reverse complement strand
GGTGGCACTTGAATCTCGGTGTCAACAAAGAGCTCGTAGAGGCCATACCCAATAACCAGCAACACGGTCCCAAGCAAAATGGCGTCCACGGCAGTCAACACCTCCACGATTGTGCCCTTGAGGGAGTTTGGACTGCCAAAGGTGTCAAAAACGGCCATGATCATCGCCAGTGAGGCTTGTGCCATCAATAGCAAAGCTCCAATAATTGAGGCAATGGCAGGCACAACCACCGCATATCTAGTAAGACCAAGAATTTTTCGCATATTTAGATGCTAGTGGCTATGCCAAGCCAATACATTCGAGCCGGAATTTCGCCAAGCTGTGAGTCTTTTCAAGAATTCGGTTTCCGCGCTGTTATTTATGACTCGCAAGTTTGCGGGATTCGAGAACTTTAGATAATTGCACTCGACCTATTTTTTTGGTTGATTTCCAAACTGGCTAATCGACCTTCTGCCGTATGACGCTAAAACATCAATCAGGATGCCGGGAAAGCTGACGGCTGGAGACACCGCCACGCTAGTGATCAAACTCAGTCTCGAAGCTGTTGAATTTTTGGAGCCCTCGGTAGGAATCGAAGCTACATCGCTTTGTCAAACTAGCCATCTCAGAGAGCCAACCGCGCCGAAAAATCGACGCTTTCCGAATAGCACCAGTATTTTGCAGACCAGGCCCTAAGTGCTGGACCTGCCTGCCTGATCGGCTAATTCATCTGGAATTGTTGTGTTCACAGGCTTGCCACCAGTCATGTAGCTTGCTCGAGCAAGAACGAAACTTCCAATAGCACTTGTAACTAGTTGCGCCACGATAGCGACGATGCCCTTAATTAGGTTCAGGACTGAGAAGTCAATCACCACAACCCCAACAATCATCAGTGCAACACCTAGACCTGCCGCCGTTCCAACTGCACTGGTGCGCGTGTAAACATCGGGAAGCTTTATCAGGCCGTAAGCTGCGCTAGCCATGATTGCGGCCCCCAGAATCAACAAGGAACTGCCGAGCACCGTGATGACCATTTCGGCACTCACCGTTTTCCTCCCTGAATCAGTCGGGCGAGCGACAGGACTGAAAGAAAACCCAGTAGCGCTGAAATCAAGATGATGTCCATAACCGCAGCGATTGGAAGCATCACACCCAAAACTGCAACAGCCCCAATGAAAACAAAGAAGATTAAATCGCCGGCAACCGCCGAATTACCAGCGGTGGGACCCTTCCAGGCCCTAATCACAGATAACACCACCGAGATAGCTAAGAGCCCTAGAACCACGAAAGCGACAACATCGGGAATCATTTTACAATCCCATTTCTCAAATTCAAGCTTGGCCTCAACCTTGTGCCAAAAAGCAGTCGATCGTGCGTCTCTCGCAAGGACTCGCGGAAACGCTCTGGGTCTTTGGCAACAAACATTCCATGAACAAACATGCTGCCCTGCTCTCGGTCCACTGCGATGACCAAAGTGTCTGGTGTGATGGTAATCAAGATGACCAAAATTGTGACTTCGGCCTCGCTCAAATCAGCTATGCGCATCCGCACAATCCCCGGCTCGGGCTTTTTGCTCGGTGAAAGAATGAGCCCGAGAACCTTGAGGCTTGTAATTATGAACTGGCCGATAAACCAACCAATGAAATTCGTTATTCTCCATGGCAAGCTCCATCCTGAAGCACTCATAGAGTCGGTCACCTTCCCATCACCGCCTTTACGTAGTCGCTGGTATCAATCAGGCCAGCGCTGGCCTGCTCGGCCAGGGAAACTAAGAATTCTCCTCCAAATCCGAGCGCAACAGACAATCCCCCAAGGATCAAGGCAGGAAAAATCAGAGCGACGGGAACACGGGTTCCTCTGTTTTGGTGCGGGTCACCCTCGTTTCTGTGCGAACCTCGCGGAGGTTCGAGATGCTCTACTGCACGGGCGGCCTCCTGGGCCACCTCCTCCGGATCGAGAACGGCTAGATCATAGAGTCCGTTTCGAGTTCGGATGCGCTCCTCGGCAGCCAGAATCTCGACATCGGGGTGGCGCTTGCCGTTGAACATGTTCGCCCAAACCATCATCATCGCCATCAAGACAAAAAGGCT
>JBDNID010000006.1:0-2776 GCA_041688475.1 Aquiluna sp. | reverse complement strand
TTTGAGTAGAGATGCCAACCTCGGCTCCAAAACCAAACTCCCCACCGTCCGTAAAGCGGGTAGCCGCGTTCACCATCACAACCGAAGAATCCACCTCATCCAGAAACCTTTGAGCGTTCAAGAGTGATTCAGTGACTATGGATTCAGTGTGACCGGTTGAATACTTTGCTATGTGCTCCAGGGCCTGCTCGATATCCCTAACAACCCGAACCGAGATTTCTAGGGCCAAGTACTCGGTTCCCCAAGATTCCTCAGTCGCCAAGACAGCCTCCGACAGAAGGGACACCGTCTTTTCGCAGCCGTGAATCTTCACCCCGGCGGCTATCAGCTCCTTGCCGATTTCGGGCAGCAGGCTCGTAGCGGATTCCTCATGAACCAAAAGAGTCTCTAGGGCGTTACAAACCGAAGGTCGCTGAGTTTTTGAATTCAACACCAAGCCAAGACTCATCTCTAGGGTTGCGGAATCGTCCAGGAACATATGCACCACACCGTCGCCAGTCTCAATGACGGGCACCTTGGACTCCTCGACCACAGTTTTGATTAGGCCGGCGCTGCCCCTCGGAATCAATACGTCGATCAGTCCTCGCGCCTGCATCATATGCAGAGCGCCATCACGACCGAAAGGATCAATAGTCTGGGCTGCTGCCGAATCCAAACCGGCCTGAGCCAACCCTTCTTGAAGCAATCCAACCAGAGCGGCGTTACTATTTTCGGCCGCAGATCCTCCTCGCAACACCACGCAGTTGCCGCTCTTAATTGCCAGTGCCGTGATGTCCACCGTGACATTCGGCCTCGCCTCGTAGATGACTCCAATCACACCAAATGGCACCCGAATCTGCTGCAGTTTTAGACCATTCGGCAAAGTCTTACCTGAAACATTTTCCCCGACTGGATCTGGCAGTCCGATAACCTCGCGAATAGCGATAGCCAAGCCGAGAATTCTAGACTCATCTAGTTTCAGTCGGTCAATAAGCCCCTCGGCGGTTCCGTTTTCCTTTGCTTTAACCAAATCCAAAAGATTGGCGGCCATGATTTTAGGCGCATTTTGTTCAAGTAATTTGGCGATATTTTCTAAGGCAAGATTTCTCTGCTCAGTGCTTGCTCTGGCCAAGCTTTTGGCTGCAAGTTGTGCGTTTTGCAAAATCTCAGAAACAGTCATAAAAAAATCCTAGCTAGCTGGCTCAAAATAAGTGTGGTTGCAGTCACTATTAGAAAGCTTGGTCACATTCTCAGTTTCAGTAAGCAGTACTGAAATCCTCTGGGCTGTTGCCGTTTTTGCGGCGGCAAGCTTGGTTAGAGCCCCGCCGGTTCCATAACCGGTGGAAGTTCCGGAAACCTCAATGCCGCTTAGGTCCTCCCCGTACTTCACAAACGCGATGCGCTTTGCACCGGGCTCTGAGGGAGGCTTTGTGTAGAGCGAATCAACATCACTCAACAAAATCAAAAGGTCAGCTTTGGCCAAGATCGAAACTCTCGCCGCTAACTGATCGTTGTCACCAAATCGAATCTCTTGAGTGGCGACGCTGTCGTTCTCGTTAATAATCGGTAAAACGCCGATTTCAATCAAGCGCTCGAGAGCCCTTAGGGCATTTGCGCTTGTTACCTCTTCGGTTAGGTTATCCACCGTCAAAAGTAGCTGACCTGGGATCTTGCTATGCCTGAAAAGGCTTCTCTCATAGCGACCCATTAATCTGGCCTGACCAATACTGGCCAAAGCCTGCGATGTCGGCAGGTCTTCGGCTCTAGCCGTTAGTCCAATAAGCGGCGCAGCGGTCGCGATCGCTCCCGATGAAACCAAAATCACTTCTCGACCTAGCCCCAAAAGCTCGACGGCAAAATCTACGATCTTGTCTAAATTGTGTTCATTACCCCCGGTAATAGAACTTGAACCCACCTTTATCACGATTCGTCTAGCACTAAGAACTCGCTGATTAGCCTGCATCACACTGAATCTTCGTTGAATACGCTCGCCTCGCGGACCGCTTCTCGCTCGGCTCGACCCCTCGCACGCTCATCCATCATCTCGTGATATTTCATCCTGCGCTGCTCGTTGGTTCTCCGAGAGTCATCGATTGTAGTGGAGCCATCCACCAGCTCGGCCACGGAGGCTACTAATGGATCCCAGTCGAACACAACGCCGTTAGCCTCACCAATGATTACCGTAGAGCCGCGTTTGGCACCCTGTTTATAAAGCTGGTCTTCAACGCCCAGTTTTTGCAAACGCTCCGCTAGATAACCGATTGCATCCTGATTATTAAAAGCAGTCTGGGCAACCCAACGCTCAGGCTTGGATCCCATGATGCGGAAGACATCTTCGCCGCCAATCTGTTCATTGCGTATTACGAAGCTCGACTCTTCCTTCTTTTGCGGCAATAGCGATATCCGCTTTTGGCTTTGAGGAAGGTTAGCCGTTCGCTCCTTGGTCACGATTTCGGCTAACGCGAAATTCAGTTCCTTCAGACCCTTGTGGCTGACCGCCGAAATTATGAACACCCCATAACCACGGGCCTCAAATGATTCCTTTACGAACTCAGCTAACTCCAGAGCATCTGGCACGTCGACCTTATTCAATGCAATCATTTGAGGACGCTTTGTCAAAGGAGTCTGGCCCTCTGGAACTTGGTATGCATCAAGCTCGGCCAAAATCACATCTAGGTCGCTGATTGGGTCGCGACCTGGATCCATAGTGGCGCAATCGATAACATGCAATAAAGCACTGCAACGTTCGACGTGCCTCAAAAACTCGAGACCCAAACCTTTTCCCTTACTTGCTCCC
>JBDNID010000052.1:0-5456 GCA_041688475.1 Aquiluna sp. | reverse complement strand
CCATCCATCTCGACCAAGAGTTGGTTCAGGGTCTGCTCACGCTCGTCGTTGCCACCGCCGATACCGGTGCCGCGGTGACGACCAACGGCGTCGATCTCGTCAACAAATATGATTTCTGGCGAGGTCTGCTTGGCTTGCTCGAATAGGTCTCTCACCCTGGAGGCACCGACACCAACAAACATTTCTACAAAATCCGAGCCAGAGATTGAGAAAAATGGAACTCCGGCTTCGCCGGCTACCGCCTTGGCAACAAGGGTCTTACCGGTTCCCGGAGGTCCATATAACAAAACCCCCTTGGGGATCTTGGCCCCCATGGCTTGGAACTTTTCCGGGTCTTTTAGAAAATCTTTAATCTCAACTAGTTCCTCCATGGCCTCGTCGATTCCTGCAACATCGGCGAAGGTGACATTCGAGGTTTCTTTGGTGACCATTTTGGCTTTAGATTTACCGAAGCTCATGACCCCGCGGCCGCCGCCCGACATGGTGCTCATCAAAAACCAGAACAGCGCCAAAATAATAATGAATGGCAAGAGCGAGCCCAATAGGGCTAGCGGCCAAGGGGTTGATGGAACCTCATCGGTCCAACCCTCACTAATTGGGGCATTTGCGACAATCTCAGCAACCGCCGAGGCTCGCCCCGATACGAAGTAGAACTGAATCTGATTTCCGTATTCGGCGTTATTCGAAATCAGAACCACGTCAACCCTTTGGTTGCCATCCAAGATGGTGACTGATTTGGCTTGACCCGAAGAAATCAGATCCAGACCAACCTCGGTGTCAACCTTGGTGAAACGGTCGGCGGTAGCTAAAGAGGTGCCGATGAAAACTACCGTCAGGGCAAGGGCGACCCATATCCAGGGTCCGCGTAGAAACTTTTTAACCTTCATGGGTGGCTTTGCCGCCCCTTTCAATTTGAATTAACTGTAAACAGCTGGCGAGAGGACTCCAACGCCATCTAGTGATCGATACTGCTCGTTGTAGTCAAGCCCGTAGCCCACCACAAATTCGTTTGGAATATCGAACCCCACCCACTTGACATCAATCTGCACCTTGGCAGCTTCAGGCTTGCGCAAAAGAGTGACTATTTCCACCGATTTTGCCTCACGAGCCGCAAGATTTGCTGTGAGCCAAGAAAGCGTCAGCCCCGAGTCAATGATGTCCTCGACTATCAAAACGTGTCGGTCTTTGATATCGGTATCGAGGTCTTTGAGAATGCGAACCACCCCTGATGAGCTGGTTCCAGATCCATAAGACGAAACCGCCATCCAGTCTTGGCTGCTGGGAATCTGCATGGCTCTTGAAAGATCGGCCATAAACGGAACCGCTCCCTTCAAGATTCCAAGTAGCAAAACGTTTTTGTCTTGATAGAACTCATCGATGTGAATCGCAAGCTCTTGAATTCGGGTGTGGATTTGCTCCTTGGAGGCCAAAACCTTAGTGATGTCTTTATGGGCGAGGTGCACTTTAGGCTCCTGGGTTCAATGGCTTGCTGGGTAGCAAAACTAGCTGGTTATTTACCCGTTCAACTGTAATGCCAGAAAGACTAAGCGGTTTCTGTCCGTGCCAATTCGTAATTAGCGCATCGATCTCTAACACCTGAGAGCGAGAGAGGCTTTTCGCCCCGTGAGCTAAAGCAATCAAGTGCAGTGTTTTGCGCCTGAGTCCGACCTGAGCTTTTTCTAGCGGCTGGACCGAATAACCAGTTTCACTAGATGCTAGCAACATCAGCTGGTCGGCCTGGCTGAGCAAGTAGTCTTCCGCCTCCTGCACCAAGAACGCTGTTTTAGCGAGCGATTCTGCAATACCCGGGGCAAGCTCCAACTCGAACTCTGTAAGCATTCTGCGAACTTTGACTCGAGTGAAATCCTCATCAAAATTCTGCGGGTCATCCCAAATCTCTAAACCCTGATCGAGCACACTTTGTCTCAGCTGGCTGCGGGTCAACCCCAGAAGCGGCCGGATAAGTTTCCGGTCTTCATCAATCTCGCGCATGCCGGTAAGGGCACTAAGCCCCGAGCCCCTGACTAAACCGAGCAACACCGTCTCGGCCTGATCTCCCAGGTTGTGACCCAAGAAAATGTATCTGGCACCAAGTTGAGATCGGATTATTTCTAATTCTCGATACCGAGCAACTCGCGCAGCCGCCTCCAGGCCAGCACCAGCTTGAGTAACCGAGACCCTCGAGACCAGAACCGGCTCCAAGCCAAGGGCCTCGCAGGCCTGCTTCGCGTTTTGAGCAGCCACATCAGAGTTCTGCTGCAGAGCGTGATCGATGATGATGGCTGCCACGCTGAGTTTCATCTTTGTCGCCTCGAAAAGCGTGGCACTGGCCAGCGCCAAAGAATCTCCACCACCGGAAACCCCAACTAAAATAGTGTCGCCAGCTACAAGATTAAGTTTCAAGAGAGTCTCACGAACAGCGCGCCTGACATCGGCCATTGCCGGGGTTAAGCGGGGTCTAAGTTCCATGGGTTCCCAAATTCGATAATCTGTTGCCCATAAGCCTATTGAGGAGTTGCATTGAGTTACGACGTAGTTATAGAGATCCCCCGCGGTTCAAGAAATAAATACGAAATTGACCACGCTACCGGCCGGGTATTTTTAGACCGCGTATTGTTCACTGGATTTGTCTACCCAACCGATTACGGCTATTTCGAGAACACTCTCGGTGGCGATGGCGACCCCCTAGACGCCCTCGTTCTCCTCGAATACCCCCTATACCCGGGGGTTGGCGTCAAGGTTCGAGCAGTTGGCATGCTGGTGATGGAAGACGATGGTGGAGTCGATGAGAAGGTTCTGTGCGTTCCCGCCAAAGATCCGCGCTGGTCCCACATCAAAGACTTGGGCGATGTTCCCGTGCAGACTAAAAACGAAATTGAGCACTTTTTCAATCACTATAAAGACCTGGAGCCAAATAAGTGGGTCAAGATTCAAGGTTGGGAAGATCTAAAGGCGACTCAAAAGGTCATTGACGCGGCCTACGCGAACTATAAGCACTAGCTACTAACCAATCGGACTGAGGGGAAACTCAAATCACTACTGAGCTTTTTTCAAAGCCCATAATCTGTAATCCCCAGCTATCAGTTGGGCAATCTCAATGGCGATTGACACATTATTGACTTTGGAGCTCAGCTTGCAATTTATAAAAGCACCGTCATAGACCACCATCAATTTCGCGGCCCGAAATTTGTCGCCATCCACCTCTAATTCTTAGTGTTTCACCAAGGCATTCAAGAATGAGAAACCAAAGGGCTCTCCACTATCTGGCGACATTTCCCGTGCGTGCCGGGGCTATTAGCGAGGCTGGTTAAGACCTGCTGGCTGATTACCAAAGCGAGGCTTCGGTTCGCAAGTATGTCAATGCTGGCCCCACCATCCTGAGCTTTTAAAAAGGACTCGAGCGAACCACTTTCTGGTTGGCTCGTAATCTTTCTAGCTCTCTAGCTATCCATTTACTTGTTTCTTGACCCGGCGAAACAGAGCCTCCCCAGAACTTAACTTGACCCGATTAGCGCATTGCGAAAGGTGTTGAGGGGAATAATTTCTCTTTATCTCCTTTTATGTCTTATCGTTACGCGCCAATTTGCGGGCTGGCCGCGGACTCCTTAACCTTCTAGGTAAATCGCTATTTTTCACTAATCGAAAGACGAAACAGATGACCGCCTCAAAAAACTCCTCCAAGCTACTAGGCCTCTTGATCCTTTCAGCAATCACGCTCTCCGGATGCGCTGCTGCTTCGGACACCAGCGCGCCAGCGGCGTCTAACACTGCTGAGGCCGCCGTCGATTTTGACCCGGGTGTCACCACCACAATCACCACTCAAGGCTTGGTTTCGCGTGATTGGCTAGAGGCCAATGCAGCGGATCCCGACCTGGTAATTTTGCATATTGCCGCAGAGGAAGGCATTTATGAAAGGGGCCACATTCCTTCGGCCTTAAAGCTCGATTGGGCGACCGGTCTCACTGGTGGAGCTGATCGAGGGATTATTGATAAAGCAAGCTTTGAAACAATCGGCCGGTCCTTAGGCATCAACCAGGACTCCAAGGTCGTGGTTTACGGCGAGACCCACCAGCTTTATGCGACCTGGGCGGTTTGGGTCTTTAAGATCTATGGATTCAATAATGTGCGGCTTTTGGATGGCGGTCTTGCAAATTGGGAGGCCACCGGAGGAGAGCTCACCTTGCAGGTTCCAACTGCTAAGACGGGGGACTTTTCACCAGGGGAGCCGAACTTGAAGTTGCGAGCCTTTATTGATGAGGTAGTTGCGGCTGCGAAAACCGGAGACACTGACAACACCCTTATTATCGACAACCGCTCACTCGAGCGGTACTTGGGCCAGGAGAAATCTGGAGCCACCTTCGATGGTCACGTTCCAAGTGCCGAGAACCTGTTTAGTTTCAGCCTCTTCACCGAAGCAAATACCTACCTAGCCGCCGCCAACATAGCCCAAACCTATGAGGCGATAGGCGTCACCTCAGACAAGGAAATCATTCTGTATTGCGGAACCGGACTTCTTGCTAGCGCTTCATGGTTTGCTCTTACCCAAGTTCTCGGGTTTGAGAACGTGAAGAATTACGACGGTTCGTGGACCGAGTATGGCAACGCCGAAAACGTGCCAGTTGAAACAGCCGGGGCCTAGTGCCGGCTCAGCAGGCTGAACTGGCCAGTCCCGAAAGGACTGGTCCAGTTTGGACTAGGGCCGACAGTGTTCGGTCCCTGGTTGCACTGGGTCTGATTGGCTTTTTGGTCTGGCTCGCCACTTGGCTGGCTGGCAGCGAAGACTTTGGCTCTCAGGCCTCAATCTCGCTGGTGCTGGGGTCCGCACTCGGAATTGCCTTTGAACGAGGTCGTTTTTGCTTCTTCTGCATCTGGCGGGATGCAATCGACAGAAACTACAACTCTGGCCTCTTGGCTATCTATGCTGCCATCGGAGTTGGGGCTATCGGTTACACCGTGCTGTTCGGAATCTTCCAGTCTGACCCAGATAATGGTCTTCCCACAGGAGCCCACATCGGTCCTGTGAGCATCGCCCTGGTGGTTGCGGCCTTCGTATTTGGATTGGGTATGGCGCTTTCTGGAGCGTGCATCTCAGGCCACATCTATCGCTTAGCTGAAGGGTCACTGCGCGCGATTGTTGCACTAGTTGG
Organism: Aquiluna sp.; assembly: GCA_041688475.1. Lineage (GTDB taxonomy): Bacteria > Actinomycetota > Actinomycetes > Actinomycetales > Microbacteriaceae > Aquiluna. The sequence goes on along the minus strand of JBDNID010000052.1, from coordinate 309 downwards.
CACCGTAATCGGCTTCTTTATCGCCTTTCAAAGCTGGAACCCGATTTATGACCTCACCATCAGTAGCGCCCCCGCTATTTGGTTGCCAAGCTATCTGGGCTATGGCGGGGCACTCGTTCTGACTCTTTCGGTGCTTGGGATTCTTAGCTACATAGCGCTCAAAAGGGCAGACCCCAAAGAAAATAAGGCAATTGCTCAGGCCTCTACAACCCCGACTCAGCTGCGAGATAATCTTCTGAAAAAACGCTGGTCACCCTGGGCCACTGGTTCGATTGTGGGCCTGGTCGGAGTCGCGGCCTATTTGCAAGT
>JBDNID010000051.1:0-2374 GCA_041688475.1 Aquiluna sp. | reverse complement strand
CACCCGGACCATGAAAAATTCGTCCAGGTTAGAGGCGAAAATAGACAAAAAGTGAACTCGCTCCAAAAGCGGGATGCTGGAATCCTCGGCCATCTCTAAAACTCGGCGATTAAAATCCAGCCAGCTAAGCTCGCGGTCTAAAAACCGATCCGCTGGCAAATCGGGTTGCGAGTCGGGCAGGAATATGACCGTGGTTTCTTCAGACATGTGCTTAATGATGGCATGCAAAGGCGGCCATTAGGTGAACTATTTAATCCTGGTGGCTACCCTTTGGGTTTAGGAGATATCCAACATTTCGAACAGTCCCAATCAGCCCCTCGAATTCCCCCAGCTTTGCTCTGAGTCTTCTGATGTGCACATCAACCGTTCTGGTGCCGCCGAAGTAGTCATAACCCCACACCTCGCTCAGAAGCTGCTCGCGCGAGAAGACTCGATCCGGGTTTTCGTTTAGGTGCCGTAAAAGCTCAAACTCCTTGAAGGTTAGATCTAGTGTTCGCCCATTAACCTTTGCCGTGTAGCTGAGCTCATCGATAACCAAACCGGTCTGACTTTGATTGTTGACTTTTTGCATTTGGTGAGTATCGAGTAAAAGCCTGATTCTGGCTGCGACCTCAGCTATCGAAGAATCGACCATGACAAAATCCTGCAGACCCCAATCGGTGCTGATGGCTGCCAGGGCGGCCTCATTGACCAATAAAAGAATCGGTCTGTGCCAACCGGCAGCGCTGAGAATGCGCGCCATGGCTCTTGCTCCGCTGAGATCCTCACGGCAGTCAAGTAACGTGATGTCATGCCTCGGCACTGAAGACAGAGCCTGCGGATCAAACCCGATGCTAATTATCTGATGTCCCAAAATTTCTAGCGTGGGTAATGGGTTGTCGCTGGCGGCAGAGATTGCCAAAATCATAGCCATTTTTTACCCTCCGCTTGCAAAAATGATAGCCCTGATTTAGCTTCGATTGGCTAGAGTTCCTAAGGTGAGTAAGCAGTGGTTTCAAATAATTTCGATTTGGGCAGCGGTTTTAACGCTGGGTGTCGGATCGCTTTTGATTCTAGAAGGCGATTCCATTTATACGGCGTTTGCAACCTTGGCGGCCGGATCAATTGCCTTAGTGAGTATCGAGCACCTGATCTCAGCCAAGGCCAAGGACACCGTGCGCCAGCAGGTTTATGTTGCCGCCGGGAGCTTCGCAATTCTTTCGATTCTCACCCTTATTAATTTGCTGAGTTAGAATTCTGGAATGATTTTAGCGATCGAAATATTTTTTACTGGCCTGTTGGTGCTGGCATCTCTGGCGATTGCCGGGATTGCTGCTTTGGTAATAGTCAAGCTCTTCAAGGGGCAAAAGTAGTTGTTCCTAATCCCGGATGACTTGCCGATTGAACTAACTCCGTTTACTTTTTTACTCGGAAGTTGGTCCGGCACTGGGATTGTTAGCTACCCGGTGGGCAACGGACCGGGGGTTGAGGTTGAGTTCTCCCAGGACATTAGCTTTATCCCGCATCCCAATGGGCGGATGGAATACACCTCCGATGTTAGGGACCAAGCAGGAAAGCTCATTACTCAAGAACGTGGTTTTTGGATGCTCTCGAGACCTGGCAACCAGGCTGACGCAGGCCCAGGCTTGTTGCCGGGAAGTGGCGAGCCTTCAATTTCTGTGCGCGAGGACCTAGAGCTTTGGCGCAATTCCGATAAGGGCTTCGATATCGAAGCCTTGATTATTCACCCGAGTGGAATTTCAGAACTTTATTTCGGCCACATTAGTGGTGCGCGAATTGAGATTGCAACCGACGCTGTAATGCGTTCACCAAACGCTAAGGAATACTCCGCAGGCAAGAGAATGTTTGGACTTGTAGACAGTGCGCTTCTGTGGGCTTGGGACATGGCGGCTCTGGGCTCACCACTGAAATCCCATGCCTCGGCAAGATTGGTTCGTAATGACAAGTAGTTCTTTCGGTAACCCCTTAGTTCAGCAGCGCTCTCTTTTGAAGGGCTTGGCATTTGTAGAGCTCGAGGACCAAGCGGTTTTAGAGCTTGATGGCCCGGATGCGAAATCCTGGTTGCACTCGCTAACTTCGCAAAACATCCTTAATCTAAAAACTGGCGAGTCAACTGAATCCTTGTTGCTTGATCCGCAGGGCCACGTGGAACAGCAGCTCAAAGTAATCGCCATAGAGGCCGGGCTCTTGCTGATATTGCCCAAATCAAAACTTGAGGATTTTCAAGCTTGGTTGCAGAAGATGAAGTTTCGCACCAAGGTCGAAATTATTAACCGCGGTGACCTGAGAGTGATTGGTTCTTTTGCCCCATTAGAGCAAGCTTTTTACAGCTGGGTAGATCAATTTTCGGCCGGATCGCCCGGTGGGGTCAGAT
>JBDNID010000050.1:0-8671 GCA_041688475.1 Aquiluna sp. | reverse complement strand
GCACGCCATGGGGGCAATTCTTTCGGGTATTACCCTTTCGGGCCACACCAGAGTTTTTGGCGGCACATTCTTGGTGTTTTCCGACTACATGAGGCCCGCGGTTCGTTTGGCGGCCTTGATGGGAGTCCCAGCAATTTATGTCTGGACTCATGACTCGGTGGCTTTGGGCGAAGATGGCCCCACCCACCAGCCTGTCGAGCACCTAACCGTTCTTAGAGCAATACCAAACCTAGATGTGGTAAGACCGGCCGACGCCAATGAAACCTCGCACGCCTGGTTGGAGGTGTTGAAACGTAAATCGGGTCCGGCGGGAATGATTCTGACTCGCCAGAACCTTCCGGTACTTCCTCGCGGAAACGGTTTTGCCGCTGCCAGCGAGGTCTCCAAGGGCGGATACATTTTAGTGGACGGGTCAAAACCGAAACTCGATTTGATTTTGGTTGCTTCGGGTAGCGAAGTGCAGTTTGCAGTGGCTGCTCGTCAAACGCTTGAGTCTGAGGGCATCTCGACAAGAGTTATTTCGATGCCATGTGTTGAATGGTTCGATGGGCAATCTACTGATTACCAAAATCAGGTTTTACCAAAATCTGTCACTGCTCGCGTTTCCATAGAGGCGGGTCTAACTCTTGGCTGGCGCGGAATTGTGGGCGATGCCGGTATCAGCATCGGAATTGATCACTACGGAGCATCCGCAGATTATCAAACCCTTTATCAAAAATTTGGAATCACTACCGAAGCCGTTGTTGCAGCTGGCAGAAAGCTTGTTGAAGGAGAAAATAAATGACTAATCCCCTAATCACACTTACTCAAAACGGTGTCTCTATCTGGCTAGACGACCTATCTCGTGAGCGGATTGAATCCGGAAACCTCGTCAAGATGATTGGCGAATACAGCGTTCGCGGGGTGACCACCAACCCCACCATCTTCGCGGCGGCACTCAAGGGCGCCAGCTACCACGAGGCCATTGCCCACGAGGCTAAGGCTGGTCACGATGCGGGCACGGCGATTGCAAACATTACCTCCAGCGATGTTGCCGCAGCCTGCGACATCTTTTTTGAGGTGTATGACTCATCGAACGGAGTTGACGGCCGAGTTTCTATTGAGGTAGAGCCAAAGCTCGCTCACGATGCGCAAAGCACTATCAAGCAGGCGCTCGAGCTCTATGAGCTGGTCGGCCGCGAGAACGTGATGATAAAGATTCCTGCAACAAAGGCGGGACTTGAGGCGATTGAGGCGGTGACCGCTGCTGGTATTAGCGTGAACGTTACTTTGATATTTTCGACGGTTCGCTATAACGAAGTCATCGATGCCTATTTCGCTGGCCTCACTCGGGCTCACCTGAACGGCAAGGATCTGGGAAAGATTCACTCGGTGGCATCATTCTTTGTCTCTAGGGTGGACATCGAGGTTAATAAAAGGCTTGATGCCCTTGGTAAACAGGAGCTAAAGTCCCAGGCAGCCCTGGCTAACGCCAGACTCGCATACCAATTATTTTTAGACCGATTCTCCAGCGCCGACTGGAAGGTGCTTAGTGACCTCGGAGCTCAGCTGCAGCGACCACTGATGGCTTCGACAGGAGTCAAGGACCCTGAACTTGATGACACGCTGTATGTGACCCAGCTGGTGTCTAGGGACTTAGTCAACACGATGCCAGAAAAGACCATGATGGCGACCTTCGAGCACGGCATCATTCCAGATGACTCAATCCGCAATCAAGTCGAATCGGCGGCAGCACTCATGGAAAAACTTTCGGAAGCCGGGGTCGATTTCCACGATGTCACTGAGTTATTAGAAAAAGAGGGCGTTGAAAAGTTCAGTGTTTCTTGGGATGAGCTAGTTGCAACCGTGGAGAAAGCGTTGAAGGAATCAAATTGAAGTTACAGCCCTCGAGGCAGTTAAAAACTCAGCTCTTAGGAACCGTAGAAGCCCTCATTAGAGACTCAATAGCCTCCCGAATCAGAGCAAAGGATACGAGTATTTGGGGAAGCGCCGCAGAGTCCGACGCTAGTACTCGATTGGGTTGGGTTGAATCCAGCGAAGCTTCGTTGGATCTGATTCCTGAGATTCTAATGCTGCGCGATGAATTCAGAGCATTAGGCCTGACCAGAGTTGTGCTCTGCGGGATGGGCGGTTCCTCTCTAGCTCCTGAGGTGATAACCAAGACCTCTGAGGTGGCTCTTACGGTGTTGGATTCCACCGCTCCAGACCAAGTTGCAGCCGCTTTGAATCAACTTGCCACAACAGTTGTAGTGGTGTCTTCAAAGTCCGGTTCAACCTTAGAAACTGACAGTCAAAAGCGTGCCTTCGAGACTGCGTTTCGAACCGTGGGTATCGATCCAAAGTCAAGAATTGTGATTGTGACCGACCCGGGCTCTCCGCTTGATCTCGACTCACGTGAGACTGGTTACCGAGTTTTTAATGCGGATCCAAATGTTGGAGGTAGGTATTCGGCTCTGACCGCTTTTGGGCTTGTGCCATCAGGATTAGCCGGCGCTGATATATCCGGCCTCATTGCTTCGGCAACAAGATCAAATCAAATACTCGCTTCGGACTCCCTGGACAACCCTAGCCTTTGGCTCGGAGCTGCGCTTGCTAGAAGCGCTGGAGAAGATGGCATTAAAGATAAGTTCTTGATTGAGTCAGATGGGCTTGCCGGTTTTGGCGACTGGGTTGAACAATTAGTAGCTGAATCAACCGGCAAGGAGCAAAAGGGAATTTTGCCGGTGGCCATCACTGCAAGCGCTCCAGAAATAAAAAATCTCGGCAGCGACACCCTGCTGATTAAGTTTTCTCCCTTGACTCCAGGCATAGAGGACATCACGTTCTCGGGCAGTCTCGGCGAGCTGTTTTTGCTCTGGGAATATGCCACTGTAATCGCAGGGCATCTAATGCAAATAAATCCTTTCGACCAACCTAATGTTGAGTCGGCAAAGATTGCATCCCGAGCCCTTCTGGAATCCCCCGCCGCAAATATGGAAGCTGACTTTGTTGATGGTGGGATATCTTTCAATGCCTATGGTTTTGAATTGGTCGGCAGCACCTTGCAAAGCGCAGTTATCGAGTTACTGGACAGAATCAAAGAGGGAAGCTACGTCTCAATTCAGGTTTACCTAAACCGCCCCGAGTATCCCCAATTTGTCGCTCTCAGGAACTTGATTGCAGCAAAGACCAACGTTCCAGTGACCTTCGGTTGGGGTCCGCGTTTTTTGCACTCCACCGGTCAATATCACAAGGGCGGACCCAGGCAGGGCGTGTTTTTAATCATTAGCGGAAACCACGGCATGGATCTTGAGATCGAGGGTAGGCCCTTCACCTTTGGAACCTTGATTTCCTCACAGGCTCAAGGGGACGCGAACGTTTTAGCTGAAAACGGCTTGCCGGTTCTAGCTTTAGATTTTGGCGAACCGCTTTCCGATCTAGCAAGGCTTGTGCAGGTTATAAGTCAGTGAGTACTAACCCGCTAAGCGATTTTACCGACCGCAGGATTCAAAAGATCCCAGGACCATCTGGACTGATTTTGTTCGGCGTGACTGGAGATTTGTCTCGCAAAAAGCTCATGCCAGCAATTTACGATTTAGCTAATCGTGGTTTATTGCCGCCAGCTTTTTCGCTTGTTGGCTTTGCTAGGCGTGACTGGAGTCGAGCGGACTTTGAAAAAATAGTTTATGACGCCGTGAAGAGCCATGCGCGAACGCCTTGGTCTGAGGAAGTCTGGCAGCAGCTCGCCAAGGGGATCCGCTTTGTCTCTGGTCAGCATGACGACCCCGCGGCATTTGATCAATTACGTGAGACGGTTGCCGAGCTAGATCGAGTGCGGGGCACTTCTGGGAATCACACTTTCTACCTATCCATTCCTCCGCGTGATTTCCCCCTAGTTATTAATCAGCTTGAGCGAAGCGGGCTGGCCAAGGCTTCGGCCGGAGAATTCCGCAGGGTCGTTATTGAAAAACCGTTCGGCTCCGACCTAAAAACCGCCAAGGAGCTCAACGAGGTGGTGGAACGAGTGTTCCCGGCCGACTCGGTATTTAGAATCGACCACTACTTAGGAAAAGAAACCGTTCAAAATATTCTGGCGCTCAGGTTCGCCAATCAGATGTTCGAGCCACTTTGGAACTCCAATTACATCGATCACGTGCAGATCACAATGGCCGAAGATATCGGCATCGGGTCTAGGGCAGGCTATTACGATGGCATAGGTGCGGCGCGCGATGTGATTCAAAACCATTTACTGCAGCTTCTCGCGCTCACTGCCATGGAGGAGCCCACAAGTTTCGACGCGGCCGACCTGAGGCACGAAAAAGAAAAAGTGCTTGCCGCGGTTCGACTGCCGAAAGATTTAGCTAAACACACAGCGACCGGGCAATACGCCGGCGGCTGGCAAGGCGGCGAAAAGGTACTTGGCTTCTTATCTGAAGAGGGAGCCAATCCCCTAAGTAAGTCTGAGACCTATGCTGCGATGAGGCTGGATGTCGATAATTCGCGCTGGCAGGGAGTCCCCTTTTACCTTCGAGCCGGCAAGCGGCTTGGCAGGAGAGTCACCGAAATCGCGATTGTTTTTAAGCGCGCTCCCCAGAAGCTTTTTGCAGAATCTCAAACGGCACTTCTCGGTGAAAATGCTCTTGTGATTCGAGTTCAGCCCAACGAGGGTGTGACAACCCGCTTTGGTTCGAAGGTCCCGGGACCCGCAATGCAGGTGCGCGATGTGACGATGGACTTTGGCTATGGCCACGCATTCACTGAGGACAGCCCAGAGGCCTATGAGCGTTTGATTCTGGACGTGCTTTTGGGAGAACCCCCACTATTTCCTCGGCAGCGTGAAGTTGAGCTCTCCTGGGAGATTCTCGATCCAATCGTGAAGTTTTGGGATGAGCACACCCTGCCCCAGCAGTATGCCCCGGGTAGCTGGGGCCCGATAGGGGCGGAGCAGATGCTCGAGGTCGACGGCAGAGTCTGGAGACGTCCGTGATAGTCGATCTGCCAAACACCACCACCTCGAAGGTGGCCAAGCGGATTCAAGATCTGAGAGATTCCGGAGGCGTAGTCGCACTTGGGCGTGTTCTAACCCTTCTAATAGAGACTGATTTTGAGCACATCGAATCTGCCGTCAAGGCGGCCAACGGCGCCTCAAGGCTGCACCCTTCAAGAATCATTGTCCTGGCCGAAGATTCCGACACCGGTTCAGATGATCGGCTAGATGCTGAAATTAGGGTCGGTGGCGATGCCGGAGCCTCCGAAGTGATCATCCTTAGGGCGCACGGCCGAGCTGCGACGAACCATGAATCGCTTGTGATGGGGTTGCTTTTGCCAGACGCGCCAGTTGTTGCCTGGTGGCCTTCAACTTGTGAGGGTAACCCCGCCGAAACGGCCATCGGCAAAATTGCAAGTCGTAGAATCACAGACTCTGCATGCCAGGGTTCACCCGTCGAGTTCCTAAAGAGACTCGCGAAGAACTATCAACCGGGTGACGGAGACATGGCTTGGACAAGAATCACTTTGTGGAGAGCTCAGATAACAGCGCTTTATGAACAGCACTCGGAGCGAATTGTGCGCTCTATCGAGGTATTCGGATCCGCTAAGTCCCCCAGCGCCTATCTCTTAGCTAGCTGGCTTGAACAACACTTGGGAATTAGGGCCAAAATCAACGATGTACTCAATGAAACCCAAGTCACCGGGATTGCGGGAGTTCGAATTGGTTTTGATAAAGGAGCTTTGGAAATCGTCAGAAGTGAGGACGTGGCGCAGATTCAGCAAATTGGGGCACCGGATAGCTCGATACTGCTACCACAGCGCAGTGATCAAGACTGTCTTGTTGAGGACATGAGGTTTCTAGGCGAGGACGTTGTCTACGGCCAAGTTTTAGCAAGAGGATTTGGCAGTGAGCGCTGAAATTCGGGTTCTAGAGACTCCGGCGCTGCTATCGATGGCCGCCGCCCAACACATAGCTGAGGAAATTCAAAGAGTCCTGCAGGTCAAGCCGAGAGTCAGAATTGTTTTGACCGGAGGAACCCTCGGCATCCAACTTCTAAAAGACCTAAGAGTTCTTGAAATTCCCGTCTCAAAACTCGATGTTTTTTTTGGGGATGAACGCTATGTTGCGCTTGATGATTCGGACCGAAATGAACATCAAGCCCTAGAGGCCTGGCCCGAACTGATGGCCAGTAGGCTCTTTCGCTTCCCCGACTCAATCGGCACTCTTGGGAGCGCTCGAATGGAGTTTGACGCTCTGATCACTGAAGAGTTAGGAGCACTGAATCAAGATACAGCGGCGTTCGATATTCTAATCCTAGGTATGGGCCCCGATGGTCACGCCGCATCTTTGTTCCCTGAACGCCAACATCTCGAAGCTTGGATTGTCGCCGAATCAGACTCGCCCAAGCCTCCTGTCCAAAGGCTGAGTTTTAGCTATCAAGCCTTGAATCGAACTGAAAAGGTGTGGTTTTTAGTTTCCGGAGAGCCTAAAGCCGCTGCGACAAGATGCGTACTCGATGATGCGAAGTGTGATCTCCCGGCAGCACAAATTACAGGGCTTTCGGGCACAAACTGGTTTTTAGACCTGGAGCTTAGCCGCGCGCTTTAGCGGAGGCTGCGGCGCGTTCGCGACGCTCCTTGATCGACTGCAGTGCCTCATCAAGAATATCTTGCGCTTCTTCATCGCTGCGTCGCTCTTTGACATACGCCAGGTGAGTTTTATAAGGCTCGACCTTCGCCACAACAGGTGGATTGGCCTTGTCTACGCCTGCAGGCAAACCGCAGTTAGGGCAATCTATCTCGCTTGGAATCTCTTCGCTAGCCACTGTGGCAGCATAGGAAGGGTGGGTTTCGTGACCGTTAGAGCAGTAGAAGCTCATTCGGATCTTTTCCACCTTGTGGCCACGGTCCTGCTCCCCCATGGGACCCGCACCTACTCTTGCCCCCCTAATAGAGGATGAATTACTCATCAGGCCCAGCCAAAGCGCGTGAAGAGACCAAGGGTCACGATAACCATGAGCCAAACCAATGCTAAAACGATTGTGATTCGGTTCAAGTTTCGCTCAGCAACTCCCGAGGAGCTCATCGTCGATGTAACGCCACCTCCGAACATGTCAGCGACGCCACCCCCGCGCCCCTTGTGAAGCAAAATCAGCATTATGAGAAGCACGCTGGTGATTGCAAGCAATACCAGCAGTGCGGTTTGAAGGGCAGCCATTTGGATCCTTTGTTTATCGGGCGCTCGTGGAAATTATAGGACTATGTGCTTTTGGAAGCGGGCAATGCCGGCAAATTCGTCGGCATCCAGTGAGGCTCCCCCAACCAAAACTCCGTCTACTTCCCCAGAAGCCAAAAAGCCTGCGACGTTGTTTGCCTTGACTGAACCTCCGTAAAGGATACGGCTATTTCCAGATTCTTGACCGAACTCTTGAGTGATTGCCGCCCTAAGGGCTTTTGCCACCGCTTCGGCTTCAGCCGGTGTGGCGACCTTGCCAGTGCCAATGGCCCAAACTGGTTCGTAGGCGATTACAAACTCACCGAGGGTTTCGTGCCCCGAGAGGGCTGCCAGAGCCTGAGAAATAGGAACCGCCGCTGGTCCTTGAGTCTCCAGTTCTTCCAGGGTTTCACCTACGCAGATAATCGGAATTAACCCGTGTTTCCATGCCGCAAAAACTTTAGCATTCAAAATTTCATCAGTCTCGGAATGGTACTGGCGTCGCTCAGAATGACCAATTAGCACGTACTTTACGTTGAGTTTTGACAGAAAAGCCCCCGATACCTCGCCGGTGAAGGCGCCAATTTCATGACGAGAGATATCCTGCGCTCCAAGAGCTAGCTTGAACTTCTCAGTGTCAATCAGGGTCTGAGCGGTTCGGAGGTCGGTGAAGGGAGGCAAAACTGCTACCTCCGCCTTCTCATAGTCGTGGTCGGCATCGGCCAGCGTCCAGCTAAGTTTCTGTATTAGAGCAATTGCCTGGAAATGATCGAGGTTCATCTTCCAGTTCCCCGCAATTAGGGGTAAGCGATTAGTCATTTAGAACCTCCAGGCCGGGTAGGTGCTTGCCTTCAAGAAATTCCAGACTGGCGCCTCCACCAGTTGAAATGTGTCCAAATTTGTTTTCGTCGAAGCCCAAGAGTCGAACTGCTGCAGCTGAGTCTCCGCCGCCAACCACCCCAAGTCCGTCAAGCTCGCTAAGAGCATGAGCCACAGCCCTGGTCCCGCCGGCAAAGTTGGCAAATTCAAAGACCCCCATCGGGCCGTTCCAGAAAACTGTCTTTGACGAAGAGACAACCGCTGCAAAGGCGATTGCGGAATCGGGACCAATGTCCAGCCCGACGCCGGATCCCCCGAAGCTAGTTGACTCAATTTTGTCAGAATCGACAATTTCGAACTCGGCGTCCGGGGCGAAAGAAGATGCCACCAAAATATCAGTGGGCAAAATTACCTCTACACCCAGTGCCGCCGCCTGTTCCAAAAAAACTTTCACCGTCTCGATTTGATCTGACTCCAGAAGGCTCTTGCCCACTTTATGACCCAGGGCGGCTAGAACGGTGAACACCATTCCTCCGCCAACTACTAGGCGCTCCACTTTAGGTAGCAGGTGCTCAAGCACCCCAAGCTTGTCAGAGACCTTAGAGCCGCCCAGGACAACCGTGTATGGGCGCACTGGATTGTGGGTCAACTTATTCAAGACTTCTAATT
>JBDNID010000049.1:0-4234 GCA_041688475.1 Aquiluna sp. | reverse complement strand
TTATTAGCCAGCCGCCCATCAAAAGAGCAAAAAAACCATTTAGACCAAGCTTTGAACCAAACCAAACACTCAAAATCGTCACACTGGAGAAAACCAAAGCGATTGCTGAGCCGATTAGGGCCGAGGGGATTGCAATGCTCCCCACCACCAAATAGCCAATTCCCATTCCGAATAGGGCGATGAGTCCAACTAGCGCCGATGTCATAATAAGCGCCTTGCGGAACATTGAGCTGGGACTATTTGGCATTTGTTGCCCTTCTAAATTTGCGAGCCTTTTTGAACACTGGCCAGTAAGTGTGAACTAGCACCAAGATTAGCCAAGCCCCAAAGATCACCATCACAGGAGCTAAATCAAACCAGAAAAACAAAAGCAATGTTGTGGACACCAATGCGGTCCAATGATAAAACACCAGCACTGCACCTCGATGCGAATGGCCCAAGTCCTGAAGTTGGTGGTGCAGGTGTTCGCGATCTGCCGCAAAGGGTGACTGGCCGCGACTGAGCCTACGCAACACTGCTAACAACAGATCAAGTAGCGGCAAAAGTAAAATAAAGACAGGAAGAACCAAGGGAATTAGAGCCGGCAATAAATCGTTGCGAGTCACGGTTGCTGGATCTATTGAACCGGTGACAGTGATCGCCGAGGCGGCCATCAAAAGCCCCAGCAGCATCGCCCCAGAATCCCCCATGAAAATCTTGGCCGGACGCCAATTGTGAAAGATGAAACCGCCGGTCATGCCAAGCAAGATCGCGGAAATAAGACCAGCAGTCGAGAAAAAGTTTGTTGGCGTCGACTGCTGCGCTAGAAGATAGCTGTAGATGAAAAATGCCAAAGTTCCAATCGCAACAACTCCTGTGGCCAGGCCATCAAGACCATCGATAAAGTTCACCGCATTCATAACAAGCACGACAACGAAGACCGTTATGGCTAGCGACACACCAAAACTTCCAACCGTCAAACCGCCAATTGGAAGAGACACTATCTGCACCCCGGAGGATGCCAAAATCCAACCGGCCACCATCTGACCACCCATTTTGGCGGTCCAATCCAGGTCAATCAGATCATCCAAAAGACCAACCAAGATGATCACACTGCTAGCGCCCAGAAGGGCCCAAATCGGCCCAGGGTCTAAAAAGATTGATTCAAACCAACCGAAGCTTGCAGCCGCGGCCAATCCCGCCATCAGCCCAATGAACATTCCCAGCCCACCGATTCTTGGCGTAGGAGACTTGTGAACGTCACGCTCTCGAATTGCTGGTTGAATGTTGAATCTTTTGGCGAATAACCGAACTCCCCAGGTTGCCAAATATGTCACCAGCGCTGTGATGAGAGCTACTAGCAAATACGCCCTCATTAGTCGACCTCGAGCTCGATATCCCCGATGACCTCTCGAATTGCCTCAAGTGAAATTGAGCCTTGGCGCATCACTCGAATTGGCTCACCATCTCTGACCTGTGTTAGATCCAAGATAGTCGAGGGTTTCCCTAGCGGCGACGGGCCCGCATTCAGATACACCGGCACCTTATCTGTGAAATATTGATAGGCCTCTTGAGCATTTGTGGCGGCCGGGTGGCCAAAGAGATTGGCACTCGAAACAGCTAGTGGGCCCACATCTTCCAGCAGGGCCAAAGTAATTTTATGGTCCGGCATCCTAAGCGCGACGGTGCCCTTAGTTTCCCCAAGGTCCCAAGACAGAGACGCCTGGGACTTCAAAATCATAGTTAGGGCACCGGGCCAGAACTTTGCTGCTAGCTGATTCGCAACCATAGGTAAATCGGCGGCCAAGGCCGATAGCGTCTCTATTTTGGGAATCAAGACCGGTGGCGGTGAGGTCCTGTCCCGGCCCTTAGTGATTAGAAGTAGCCCCACCGCTTTTACATTAAAGGCATCTGCGGCAAGGCCGTAAAGCGTGTCGGTCGGAATAACCGCAAGCTCTCCTCTGCCAAGGGCAACTTTGGCCTGTCGAAAACCAGAAAGCAGGTCGGTGTCCACCGAGCAGTCGTAAATCCGCTGCACTATTGCCTCCTATCGCACCGCAGTCACAGTGCGAAATCTGAAATTAGCATCTTTATGAGGCGACACCAATCGCCAGCCCGCGCTCAATAGTAATTCACGCACCAATTCAGATTGACCATCAGCGTGTTCTAAAACCAAAAAACCACCAGGTCTCACAATCCTTAAGCCAATTTCGGAAATCTGCCGGATCACATCTAGCCCATCTATCCCTCCGTACAGCGCGAGTTTCGGGTCGTGGTCTCGCACCTCCGGGTCAATAGGAATTGCCTCGTTCGGTATGTATGGAGGGTTGGAAATCAAGACATCAAAATCAGTTTCGAGCTTGGCGCACACTTTGGACATTGACCCGATCAACAACCGAATTTCTGGAGCATACTTGGCAATGTTTTTACGTGCAAAAAAGGCCGCGTCCTCGGACAGCTCAACCGCCGTCACCCGAATGTTTGGTACTTCGGTGGCCATGGCCAAGGCAATCGCCCCGGAGCCGGTGCCAAGATCAATGGCCTTTCCACCTTGCGGCAATGTGCTCAGAAAATCGATGGCGTACTGAACCACCATTTCGGTTTCAGGCCGCGGAATAAAAACCCCCTTGCCAACCTGCAGTTCCAGCGCCCTAAAGCCCGATACCCCGGTTATGTGCTGCAGCGGGATTCGCTTTGCCCGAATAGAAATAAGCTCAAAAAATAAAGTTTCGTGCTCTTTTGGTAAATCCTGCTGAACGGCAATTAGGACTCCGAGGTCTCCCCTGCCAATCTTTTTTACATGTGCCATAAGCCACTGTGCGTCAACGGCTGGGCTGACTACTCCAGCTTTAGTGAGAGTTATCGTTCCTTGATTGAGGGCATCTTGGATGAGCATTATTCACCCGAAAGAGCTTGCAAGCGGGCTTCTTCATCCATCTTGATAGCTGAGATCACAATCGGCTCAAGCGCCCCGTCCATAACCTGATCTAGGTTGTAGGACTTATACCCAGTGCGGTGATCGGCAATCCGATTCTCTGGAAAGTTGTAGGTGCGGATCCGCTCAGAACGGTCAACGCTTCGAACCTGGGACCGCCTGGCGGCCGATGCCTCCACATCAGCAGCCTCCTGCTGAGCAGCCAAAATGCGAGCCCGAAGCACTCGCATACCAGCCTCGCGGTTTTGCAACTGCGACTTCTCATTCTGCATCGAAACCACAATGCCGGTTGGCAAGTGAGTGATGCGGACTGCGGAGTCGGTGGTATTTACCGACTGACCGCCGGGGCCAGAAGAGCGAAACACATCTATGCGAAGATCATTTTGCGAAATCTCGACTTCTTCGGGGGCATCAACTTCGGGAAATACCAACACTCCTGCCGCCGAGGTGTGAATGCGACCCTGAGTTTCAGTGACTGGAACTCGCTGCACGCGGTGCACGCCGCCCTCGTACTTCAGGTGCGCCCAAACCCCCTGAGACGGGTCGGTGGAATTGGATTTTAAAGCGATCTGGACGTCTTTAATCCCGCCAAGATCGCTCTCTGTGCGATCAAGAATCTCGGTTTTCCAACCCTTGGAAGTTGCATAGTGCAAATACATCCGCAGTAGGTCTCCGGCGAATAGCGCCGATTCGGCGCCGCCCTCGCCAGCTTTGATTTCCATGATGACATCTCTGCCATCATCTGGATCACGCGGAATCAATAGGCGCTTTAGTTTTTCCTGAGCTTCATGAAGTTGCTGCTCTATCAGCGGAAGCTCTTCGGCAAATGCCTCGTCATCCTTTGCCAATTCCTTAGCTGCCGCCAAATCCGAGGTCAACTGAAGAGAGTTTGCCTCCGCTAACAACATTGCTGAAAGCTCGGCGTAGCGACGATTCAGTTTTTTTGCTAGGGCTGGATTGCCATGAACCGCCGAGTCGCTGAGTTGCTCTTGCAACTTCGCGTGCTCAGCCCGAAGACCTGCAAGCGAATCTAACAAAAATTACTCCGAGTCTGACTCTGAAGGCACCGGCATTGACTTTTCAAGCTTCAGCAAAAACTCAACGTTTGAAGCTGTGTCCTTGAGTCTAGATAGCACAAGCTCCAGGGCCTGCTGCTGGTCCAGACCGGCCAGGGCGCGGCGCAGCTTCCAAATAATCTTGGTCTCCTGCTGGCTCATTAGCATCTCTTCGCGGCGGGTTCCCGAGCCGTTAATGTCCACAGCGGGGAAGATTCGCTTATCCGCCAGCTGGCGAGATAGCCGAAGCTCCATGTTTCCAGTG
>JBDNID010000296.1:0-2264 GCA_041688475.1 Aquiluna sp. | reverse complement strand
TTTGACCCTGAGCGCTGGTGCAGACCGTCGACGTTCTGTGTGATGATTTTTTGCACAATGCCCACCCGCTCGGCCTCGGCTAAAGCGAAGTGACCCGGATTTGGTTGCGCGAGCGCAATTCTGGACCATCCCACATAACTCCTGGCCCAGTATCTTGCCTGATTGACCCTAGAGCCCATGAATTCATCGAAGGTAAGTGGATGCTTTTCAACCCTGCCGGCCCCTCGATAATCAGGAATGCCACTGTCGGTTGAGATACCGGCACCGGTGAGAACTAGAAGCTCTTTGCCCGCCAACAGCTCGCGTGCTTGATAAATGAACCCCGATAGGGGACTGATGTTTGAGGTGCGCACTCTTGAATTTTAACCCTCTTCCAAACCGCGCTGGTCGCATCCGGTCCAAGAATTGTGTCTCTCGTGCAATTCATTCAACTGCATGCAATAAAAAGTTATCCACAGATTTTTGCTTAGGGCCCCTCGAAACACGAACCTAAACTCGAATGAATTCAAAGGCTGGGGAAGGTTGAGCGTGAAAAATCTTGCTGCGCTCGATTCCTCAATAGCGCTGTTTGAAGCCCTGCTCCAAAGCGACTCGATGCTTGAGGTGTGTCGCAGGTTTTTATTTTCAGACCTAAATGATTTTGCGCACACCATCTTCGTCTGCTCTTTCTCCGATCGGGGCGCAGTGAAGACAGAGCATTCCCAAGGCAAGACTGCCGATGTGTTCGCTCCACCTGAAAACATATGGGAATCCGATTACCTCTCGGAGGCACTGCACAGCAATGAATGTGTTCGTAAAACCGAAGCCAAGCAAACCTTGCACATTCTTCCATTGCTGCAAAATAACTTTGCGATTGGTTCATTGATTTTGATTGGAGACTCGGGTTCGGAAATCAAAGCTGAACTTCGAAATCAACTGCGCATGATTCAAGTGCTCGGTGGGTACTTTCTGGCTTTACACCTTGACTCGAGATCGAGAGCCGGAAGGCACTCAACCCCGGGAGACCTCTCGATTAGACAGCTCTCAATTCTTGAACACCTTTGCCATTCATTAACCAATGCTCAAATAGCGACCCGACTGCACGTGTCGCTCTCTACCGTTGGCCAAGAGTTGATGAAAATTTACCGATACTTGGGTGTTGGAAATCGAAACGAAGCTTGCGCAGCAGTCAGGAAAGCGGATCAGACGGCAAATCAGACCGTGGAGTCAAAAGAACCTAAGGAATAAGAATCTTCCAGCTTGCTTGCGGGCAAGCCGAAAGATTTAGAAATTTTCAAATTCTCGCTTTGACGATTGGGTCCTACCAAAGGAATGGTCTTTCCGTTACAAATTTTGTGTCCGAGAGGGGACTTGAACCCCCACCCCCTTTCGGGGACTAACACCTCAAGCTAGCGCGTCTACCATTCCGCCACCCGGACAGGTGTACCTAAAAGCTCTAGGCAACGGGCATAAATCTAGCACGCTATGAGTGCCCCCAAATCACTCGGGTTTGTTTGCCTAATTGCTTTATAGCGGTAGCGTTAGCTCATGCACGAAGATCCTCAGGTCGCCCTTAGAACTCTGGTTGCCGCCCTCGAGCGGCATCTAGACACCTGCCTATCCAAGCGTCCTGGTTCCGATCAAGAGATAGAAGAGGCCTATGCTCAAGTGGCTGATGCATTTGAGAAGTATGAGGACTTGCTAGAGGAATCTTTCGGAGAGTTTTTGCCGATTGTCTCAGAAGAAGAATGAACCCATTTGAAGCAATCCTGCTGGGTCTAATTCAGGGAATAACCGAGTTTCTGCCAATTTCATCTTCTGCTCATGTGCAGATAGCGCAGGAATTGCTTGGCCTTTCGGAGCTTTCAAAGCCGCAACTAACTGCTTTTATCGCCACCATTCAGATTGGCACCGAAGTCGCTGTGGTGCTGTACTTCTATAAGACCATCATTGAGGTCTTGAACTCTTGGTTCAAGTCCGGCTTCAAGCCCTGGAAGGCTCAGCCAGCCCAGGCAAAGCTTGGTTGGCTAATCATTTTAGGAACCCTTCCAGTTGTGGTTTTAGGTCTTACCTTCCAGTCACAAATTGAAAACGATGTCAGGCAGCTCTGGGTGATTGGCATCACCCTTGTGGTGTTTGGTGTTATTCTGGGTGTGGCGGATAAGTTTGGCAAAAAACGAAAGCCAATTGAGGAACTCGATTTTAAATCGGGCATGGCTTTTGGTTTTGGTCAGGCTCTGGCCCTGATTCCCGGGGTCTCTCGCTCCGGTGGCAGCATTACAGTG
>JBDNID010000295.1:0-3794 GCA_041688475.1 Aquiluna sp. | reverse complement strand
TGACTCGAGAGCCAGCAACCACTCATAGTCCCCTAGGCCAAAAGACGCCACGGTATTGGACACAATCCCGGGAAATTTGCCGCCGGCGACCCCGTGCTCGATCAGCATCGCGCGGCGCTCAGGTTCTGGCAATAAGTACCAATCAAAAGACCGCACAAAAGGATAGAAGCAAAGCCAGTCTTTTGCGGGCTTTCCCAACATGAATCCCGGAACATGGCTTCGGTTGAATTCAGCCGGTCGATGGATTCCCATTCCCGACCAAGTGGTCTCAAAGACCGAGCCAGCCTTGGTGCGTCTAAATTCGCGCAGCGCCAACTGAATCAATTCCGCCTTGGGGGCGTGCAGCCATAAAAGTAGATCAGCGTCGCCGCGCAATCCTCGGATGTCGTAGCTACCACGTAGCTCAATATCATTTTTGGCGAGCATGGCCTCAAAGAGTGCTATTTCTTTTTGGGATTGCTCAGAATCCTCAGTTGGTGCGCTGAGTTTTAGAGCAGTCCAGTTGGTGTAGCGAATCTCGTCGTTGATGGCATTAACAGCTTCTTGGCTCATGACTTCCTCCGTTTATTGTGTTGATTTACTAATCCGAGCAGCCCATTCCCACTCAAAAATGCTCCGCAAAATTCGATGCCCATGGATTCGAGATCTTCGGTTGCACGCTGAAAATCACTTAGTACTTTTTGATTCGATTGCACCAGTGCTCCTGGCCAAGAAATAGAAACTGTTTCAAGCACTTTGTGGTCTGAGATTCCATAGATCAGGCCTAGCTCTGTTTTGGCCAAAGCTT
The DNA here is from genome assembly GCA_041688475.1 of Aquiluna sp. Taxonomy (GTDB): domain Bacteria; phylum Actinomycetota; class Actinomycetes; order Actinomycetales; family Microbacteriaceae; genus Aquiluna. Next base: position 3,007 of record JBDNID010000295.1, on the reverse strand, counting down.
CCAAGTCGCCGGCAGGAATTTCACCATCCCGTCCGTAGCTCATTCGTATTAAGTGCTGATCTTTTGGCAACAACTCCTTGATCCAAGACCATTTCGCACTCGAGTGTGTTGTCGCCTTGGCAAAATATCCCTGGTCCTTCGCAATCAGCGCGCCGGTTCCTAGTGGGTTTCTATTTAGCTGCGCGCTTTCAACCAAAACACCCACTACCGCTACGTCAACAACATCGAATTGTTCAGCGGCTCGGCTAACCTCTGAGCCGAATAACTCTGCAACGGCAGCCGGACCTGTGCAAACACTAACTTTTTCTGACAGAACGGAGCCATTTTTAGTAGTTACTCTCCACTGATCTTCGATACGAGTTACCGACTCCACCTGGCTATCAAGCTCAAAGACCACTAAATTTTTTGTAAGCTGATCAACCAGAGCTTCAATCAAAGTGGACATGCCTCCAAGCAGCCCCATTACTGCACTTCCCGGAGTCATCCGAGCATCTCCTTTTTCTAACTGGAGACGATTGTGCTTCACCGCCGCAACTAACGAACCAAGTTCTTTAGCCTTTGGCAAGATGTTCGCGAAGATCAGCTCGGCGTCTAGGTGTTTAGAGCTTGAACCGTGAACTCCTGCGAGAACCGGTTCCACGAGTCTTGAATTAAAAACTTCGCCTAGTCGGCTCGACACTAAATCAAAAACGGTTCCTGCTTCAAAAATAAAAGGTAATGAATCCAGTCGCTTGGCATCAGCAATTTCTGACTCGCTAAAGATCTCTCTCAGAATTGAATCATCAAGATTCATCGGCACACCCAAATAGCCTTTTGGAATCTCAATCCGGGTTCCGCTAGTGAGCAAATATGCTCCCACCGGATTGGGGCGAGTGAGTTTCGATTCCAATCCGAGTTCGCCAGCTAGAGTGAGAAGATCGTCTTTTATGATGCTGAATGACTCTGCTCCTAAATCGGCGTGAAACTCGCCAATCTCGGCCCTCATCACCAGGCCACCAAGATAATCATTAGCTTCGATAAGAAGGACTTCCTTGTCGCCTCCCGAGGCCCGCTGAGCCGCCAAGATCCCGGAGAAGCCACCCCCAATAACTACGTGATCAAAAGTTTTCATGATGTGATTTGGTGGATATATTCGACGAGCTTTGTTAGGACGATCGGGTCAGTGTCCTTGGGCACCCCGTGGCCAAGGTTCACAACGTGACCGGGGGCTTTTTGGCCCGCATCAATGACCGATTTGGTGTGCGCCTTGAGCTCTTCGAAATCTCCCTCTAGAAAATCGGGGTCGATGTTTCCCTGAAGCGGCACTTTGAAATCGAACTCGGCGGCCGTGTCAGCCAAAGACGTTAGATAATCCACCCCTAAAACCGTTGCCCCAACTTCCATCATTTCCTTATGGATACCCGCGGTTCCTACCCCAAAATGAATTCTTGGAACTGCAAGACCAGAGTCATCGCTCAGGTCCCTGAGCTCATCAAACAATGTTTTGGTATGAGGGGCGGCGAATGCGACGTAGTCGGCATGGCTCAGCTTGCCCGCCCAGGAATCAAATACTTGTAAAGCGCTAGCGCCGGCTAGGACCTGGGCGCGAATAAACGAAGCTGTGATTTTCGCGCACCAGGACAAGATGTCGTTCCAGAGCTCTGGATTCTCTGCCATCAGCCTGCGCGATTGGGGCAGGTCCTTGGAAGGCCCTCCTTCAATAAGGTAGGAAGCTAATGTAAACGGGGCCCCGCCAAAACCGATCAGAGGGGTTTCGGCCAGCTCTTCAACCAAGCGACTAACCGAGATTCGGATTGGCTCCAAAGCTTCATCGCTCAAGTCGCCAAGTTCTTCAAACGCCTTTCGAGTGGTCACTGGATTCGCTATTTGAGGCCCGATACCGGCGGTGATTTCGACTTCTACCCCTGCAAGGCGAAGCGGAATCACGATATCGGAAAAAAGAATTGCTGCGTCCACGCCGTGGCGCCGAACCGGCTGCATCGTTATCTCAACCACCAAATCAGGGGTGAGGCAACTATCCAGCATGCTGACGTTCTCGCGAAGCTTGCGGTATTCCGGCAAAGAGCGCCCAGCTTGACGCATGAACCAGACTGGTAGGGGGCTTGTGCGCTCTCCCCTGAGCGAGCGCACTAGATTCGAGTGACGGGTTCTTCCATCATTAAGAGGATGTTCTGCATTGACTTGCACCCCTCCATCATCAGTTCGGCACTGATAACTTTGCTGACATGGTGTCAGCGGGCGCCTTGTTAGTTTTTAACCCATGGCAGTAGTTTTTCTTGGCACGGATTACCGAGAGGCACCGTCTCTGGACCTTGCGCTTCTAGAGACTAACGCTAGCCAAATCCGCGCCATCCTCGCTGCCAATCAGGATTCGCGCGCAGGTGCCGTTGTTCTGGCCACTTGTAACCGCTTTGAAATGTATTTAGACTCCGAGAATTTTCCTGATGATGTGGCCAAAGCGAGGGCGGCTATCACTGAGGCTCTGGGCGAGCCGGGGATAAATATTTCGAACCGGCTCGAAATTCGAACGGGGGATGATGTCGTTCGCCAGCTCTTTTCAGTGGCATCTGGCCTTGAATCAATGGTGATAGGTGAGGGTGAAATATCCGGGCAGGTGAAACGGGCACTTTTTGAAGCCGAGCAGCTTCAGTCCACCAGCCCTGAGATCCAGCGGCTTTTCCAAAGCGCCTTTCGGGTCTCGAAACAGGTAGCCAACCAAACCGGACTGGGCGTCTCCGTTAGATCAATAATCGGTGAGGCCATAAAACAAGCGGCAGTTCGCAGGAATGACTTAGCGAATGCCAAGGTGCTCCTAATCGGAACCGGGTCATATGCTCGAGTCGCAGCGACAGCCCTGAGGCTTACAAAAGCATCAGAGATTTCAGTACATTCAAGATCCGGGAGGGCTCAGAAATTCGCAAAGTTGCACAACTTGATAGCGGTTTCCGAAGATGGTCTACTCGCGGCACTAGTCGGGGCTGATTTAGTGGTGGGGGCAAGCGGTAGA
>JBDNID010000294.1:0-2195 GCA_041688475.1 Aquiluna sp. | reverse complement strand
TCGCCTGTTGGTCTTTGGTAATTGGGGGCCAGTTGGTTAATCAGTGTGGTCTTACCTACTCCCGAATGGCCAACAAATACGGTGGTGCGATTCTCGAGCAAGCTCGCCAGTCGGTAAATTTGAGGCTCATCGTTTCTGTATTTGATTATCTCTAAATCAAAACCGCGAAAGTTTTCCAGAAAATCATTTGGGTCCTTGAGGTCACACTTGGTCATTACCAAAATCGGCTTTAGGCCGGCATGATATCCGGCCACTAGGTAGCGATCCACTAGCCGGGGTCTGGGCTCGGGGTTTTCACTGGCCATCACTATTACCAATTGATCGGCGTTAGCAACAATAGTTTGCTCAGCTCCCTCGCCATCTTCGGAAGTTCTAGTTAGCTGAGAGCTCCTGGGTTCGCGTCTAACGATCCTTGCAAGAGAGCCTTTATCTGATGAAACATCCCCATCGAGCGCGACTCGATCGCAGGTCACACAACCCTGTTTGCGCATGTCCTTGGCAAGGGTTGCCAGCACTTCGATTCCACTATCTAATAGCACGCGATACCTCGCTAAATGAACCTCAAGGACCATGCCCACTGGAGCATTATCAAAATTGGGTCGCCTCTTGGTTCTGGGTCTAGAGCCCTTGGGGTTGGGCCTGACTCTGACATCGTCTTCGTCTAGGTCGTGGCGATTCTCCGGTTCGTAAAGCCAGCTCACCCGATGCCCAGCATCTTTTCCCAGAGCCCGACAAAATCAGGCATTGTCTTTTTGGTGGTTTGAATATTTTCAACCTCAATACCCGTTACCCGCAAGCCAATAACTGCTCCAGCGGTAGCCATCCGGTGATCTTCGTAGCTTTGCCATTTCGCACCGTGCAGTGAACCTGGCTGAATCTTGATTCCATCGGGCAGTTCGGTGGCATTGCCACCAATTCGATTAATCTCCGCACAAAGCGCAAAGAGTCGATTGGTTTCATGTCCGCGCAGATGGGCTATCCCGCTGATGCGAGAGGGGGAATCCGCCAGTGCTGCCAAGGCCGCAATCACCGGGGCCAGCTCCCCGCCGATTGATAAGTCAATGTCGATTCCAGAAATGGATCCACTTCCAGAAACCACCAGGTCGCCTTCACTGAATTCAACCTCAGCCCCCATTCGGGGCAGGATTTTTCTAAATTCATCGCCGACTTGAGTCGTGTTTGCCGGCCAGTTTTTTATTCTTATATTCCCACCAGCAACCAGTGCGGCTGCTAAAAATGGCCCAGCGTTGGATAAATCGGATTCGATAACAACAGTGCCCCCGGAGACCAAGCCCGGCTCGACCCGCCAGGTGCTCTCATCGATTCGCTTGGCGTTCACTCCGCGGTTTCTTAGAACATCTAGTGTCATCTCGATGTGCGGTGCAGAGGGAAGCTCGCTCCCGACATGTCTTAGCGTTAGGCCCTCTTGGAACCGAGCCGCCACCAGCAATAATCCGGAAACGAACTGGCTAGATTCAGATGCGTCAATCTCAAGTTCGCCGCCTCGCACGAATCCTCTTCCGAGAACACTAAGTGGCAATGAATTGGTCTTCGATTCAATATCAACCCCCAGCGCACGAAGGGAGTCGATGGTGGTTTTCATTGGGCGCCTTCTTGCCCCAAGGTCGCCATCAAACTGAGTTTCAGCTTTTGCAAGAGTTGCCAATGGAGGCAAAAATCGCATCACCGTGCCAGCCAAGCCGCAGTCAACTTTCGCTGGTCCTATAAGCTCTTTTGGGTTCACCGAAAGGTTTCCCCCTTGCCATTCAAACTCTGTGCCCAAGCTTTCTAGAGCCTGAATCATCAAAAGAGTGTCTCTGGATTTGAGTGGGGAAATTAGAGTGGTTGGGGTATCTGCTATCGCAGAGAGCACCAATTCTCGATTGGTGAGCGATTTAGAACCGGGAAGCGAAATCGTTGAATTCAGGCGCTTGCCCAAGGGCGCTTTCCAATAGGAGTGCTCAGCTGTCATCAGCTCAAAGATACCCTAGCCAGAGGCCTCGAGCTAAAAGATACTAAATCTCAAAATGCTAGAATCCAGGATGATCGATACGCAATTAGAGCCGGAATCTGGGCTTAAATATCTTCCAATTTCTTTATTTGCCGCCGTCATGGGTTTTGCTGGCCTCGCAATCGCAACAAAAAAACTCGAAGAAATGTTCGAACTTTCAACCATTGGCTCAACCGCGCTGTTA
>JBDNID010000293.1:0-2241 GCA_041688475.1 Aquiluna sp. | reverse complement strand
TTGACCGCCGCACGAATGCTCACCAATTTCTTCTTCGCCGGAATGACCATGGGCGTTGCTTGGGGATCAACCACAGCTGCGGTCAGTAGGAACCTAGCTTCTCGGCAATTAAGAGGCTCCAGAGTGGTCCAACTAAATGGAGCTGGAAACACCTTTACCACCGGGATGTCATACAGCGGTGAAATTCTGAGGCGCTTTGGTGAGGCCTACGGTGCAACAGTTGAACAGTTTCCGGTCCCCGCGTTTTTCGATGATCCATCCGCGAAAGAGACCCTGTGGCGCGAGCGAAGCACTAAACGCATCTTGGACATCCAGTCCTCGATGGATGTGGTCCTTTTTGGCCTGGGTGCCAACGACTCAGAAGTCCCAAGCCATGTTTACGCAGCCGGCTACCTCAGCGTCGATGATCAAAAAGCCCTTTACGAGGGAGGCGTGGTTGGGGACATTGCAACTGTTTTCTATAGAGCCGATGGCTCATCCGATGGCTTAGCCCTAAATAATCGCTCAACTGGACCAAGTCTTGACGTGATTCGTAAAGTTCCAAGAAAGATATGCGTAATCGCAGGTGCCTCTAGGCTTCCAAGCCTTAGGGGTGCCCTAGCAGGCCAGTACGTATCGGATTTGATTATCGACGATGCCACTGCAGCGGCATTGCTCGAGCAAGCTTGATCGCAAAACGATAAATCCAGAGTTTCAATCAACCCACTCCCCGCTAAATTAATAACACAAGCGCAACAATTCTCAGAAGGGGCGATTTGATTGGCCAGTTCGGAAAACCAGCCTTCAGGCGGTGTTGTGGTTGTCGGGGGAATATCCATTGACCTTGTGGCCTATACAAACAGACATCCAACTCTTGGCGAGTCGATTCTGGGAAGCGATTTCAAAATTATCCTCGGTGGCAAAGGCGCAAACCAGGCCGTGGCGGCGTCGCTGGCGGGGGTCCCGAGCACCCTGGTTAGCTGCGTGGGAACGGATGTTTTCACAGACTTCGCAACTGACGCGCTCCAGGGATTTAGAGTCGACACTGAATTTGTGGACCGGGTCGAAGGACCCACCGGCATAGCTCACATCCGAGTTGACGCTTCATCTCAGAACAACATTGTGGTCATCCCGCTTGCCAACTTCAAGATAACCAAGGCTCAGGTAGATAGCGCTTTTGCAAAAAGACCAAACGCGAAGGTGTTGCTTACTCAACTGGAGATTCCCTGGGAAGTAAACCGCCACGCGATTAGCCTGGCCAAAAGCCAGGGACTGATTGTTGTGCTGGATCCTGCCCCAGCTTCCAACCCCGAACCAACGGCCTGGGACTTAGTCGACATAGTGACACCAAACGAGTCTGAGGCGGAGTCTCTCACCGGCATAGCCGTTAGTGACCAAGCTTCAGCCGCGAAGGCAGGTCAGTGGTTCCTCGATCGAGGTGTCGAGAACGCGGTTGTCACCATGGGTGGTTTTGGTGTGGTGCTAGTCAGTCGCGAAGGCAACAAGTGGTTTCAGGCTCCAAAAGTTGATGCGATGGACACTACCGCTGCCGGCGATGCATTTGCTGGGTACCTAGGGGCGCTGCTAGCTGAGGGGAAATCACTCCAAGATGCTATTGAAGTGGCGGTGAGGGCCGCCTCAATATCGGTGACAAAGCTAGGAGCTTCGTCCAGCCTTCCAACTAGAGACCAGGTGGATGGCTTCCAGCCTCAATAGATCGATTTCTACACGAGATCCCACTCGAAGGAATCCCGAATTCAACTCAAGCCCAATGCTCGACAGCGCTCCAAGAGGGTGCAAAACAACTTCTTACCTAAGCCATATCCGGTTGCAAGTGCCGACAGATTAATAGAGTTTCCCACGACCTTTTGTTGGCCGGGTCGCTGTCGCCATGGAGAAACCAACGCAAACCCTAGAACCTCGAACCCGCGCACCGTAACCCAAAAAGGCGATTCGCATTTTTGGGAGATGTCATATCGCTATTGCACTTAGTGAAGCTTCAAGGGGGCTTCGTCGAAGGTGATGACGGTGTTTCTGATGAAGTCGTTATAAATGTCTTTGATTGCTGGCAAATCCTCTGCCGCGACGTTTCGAATCAGCACTTCGGGGACTGGCAAGGTGGGGTTCTAGCTTTGACGGCGGATCATTGCCCATCGAGTTTTGCTATCAACCACTAACAGCTCCAATCAATTGGGGCTTCCCCCATTTTCAAAAGCGCCTCATTGCTTTGAGAAAAGGGCTTCGAGCCAAAAAAGCCACGAT
>JBDNID010000292.1:0-1121 GCA_041688475.1 Aquiluna sp. | reverse complement strand
AGCGATAAGACAAAGGGGGACAAATGTTTGATTTTCTACGCAGGCTCTTCGCTAGCCCGACACCACCGGTTCAGCCCATGCCAAAAAGACCTTCACTTGCAACCGATGACACCATGAACGAGGGTGATTTTCACTCGGGTCCCGAGGGCTACTCACCAAACACCGCATACCCAGAAACTCAATATGGTTCGATGTTTGATGAAGAAGCAGACTGGAACGAAGAGGAGCGCTAGGTAACAATCGCCTAGCCGTGATGCCAATAAGGCAACACAATCTGACACTAAAACTTGAGGGGGATAAGTGAGTAGCTACGAATTTTGGAGTCTGTTTTGGGGATGGCTCGCCCTCGCCGCATTTCTTGTGCCAGTGCTTGGCGCAATCCTTATCCAGGTGGCGGTGGTGTTTGTTGGAATGTTCGCTTTTCTGTTTGGCGGCAGCCAGACCAGAACCAGCTCACGCTCACGCTCTACGAACGATTACGACGAAGATGAGTACCACTAAGAGCCAAACAACCTAAATAATGCAATCCGCTCTAGTCTCTTAGTCGGCAAACACAGTTGGGGGTGTTCTAGTGTCAAAGCGCGACCACCCCATCTCCGGCGCAATAGCAATCATTGCAATTACCCTGATCGCCGCCGCCTCAGTCGCAATAGCCTCGAGGCCAGACTCAACAATCTCCGCCCCCACCGCCTTGGCAACTGCCGAGCAAACTCAGTCGCCCCCGGCACCACAAGCAGCTGAGCCGACAGCGACTGATTCAAAAGCAACTGAGTCGCTAGAGCCGAACCCCGAAAGCTCTGAAGCTCCATCACCGGGAGCCACTCCCGGTGATTCAGATGGCTCAGGGTCTACTACTGCAACCCCGACTTCCAGCGCGACAACTACCCCAACCCCAACCAGAACAACCGTGGCCCCAGCCAACGAGCCAGATGCCAGCAACCAAGAAGCGACTAATAGGTATGAACAGTTGCTACTTAGCCTCACCATCGCTCCCGAGGTAACAAGTGGTTATGACCGAGGCCTCTTTCGGCATTGGATAGATGCCGATAGAGATGGCTGTGATGCAAGAAAAGAAGTTTTGATTCAAGAGTCCCTAACCCAGGTTGGGTTGGGGGATAGGT
>JBDNID010000291.1:0-10032 GCA_041688475.1 Aquiluna sp. | reverse complement strand
GGCCGCTTTTACTTCTTTGGGCGCGCTGGTCGACTCTGTCAAGGTGTCCCAGGCTTGGCATTCGCCACACTGGCCCACCCATTTATAGGCGGTCCAGCCACATTCGATGCAGCGGAATTCGGACTTTATTTTGGCCATCTGCTAAAACTACCCCCTTGCACCAACACCTAAACTTTGACTCAGCAAGAATGTGGAGAACTAGAGCGTGAATAGCCCTTTGAATCTAAGAAACCATAAGCACGAGCTGTTTCTGGTGCTGTTTGTGTCACTCGGCGCGAGCGCCATTTATTCAGTGCTGAGTCTTTTGAGAAAGCTGAACTCATCTGTTGGGCTGGCCGGCAGTGTCACCACCATTAATCAGCCACTGGCGCAGAACCCCTGGTTAGATTTGTTGAGCCAGATTGCTTCGATAACCCTGTCTTTGGTGCCAGTCTTGCTTGCGCTTTATTTTCTGAGACTCGATCGAATCAACATTGGAGCAATTCCCAAACCGAAGGATTTCGGAATTGCGGCATTGATTGCTGCTGGAATTGGGATTCCCGGGATTGGGCTTTACTGGCTTGCGTTGAAGTTTGGCCTAACTTCTCAAATTATCCCATCCGCTCTCACTGATAACTGGTGGAGCATTCCAGTTTTGGTTCTGGCCGCGCTCCGATCTGGGCTGCAAGAAGAAATCATAATGCTTGGTTTTTTCGTTCGGAAGCTCAACTTGATCAACCCCAGGTATTCCATGGTGTTTCTCATCGTTGTTTCAAGCTTGATTCGAGGCACATATCACTTCTACCAGGGGTTCTCCGGCTTTCTGGGCAATTTTCTAATGGGTCTGTTATTCGGGTGGGTGTTTTATAAAACCGGCAGGGTGGCCCCCTTGATCATCGCGCACACTCTCATGAACATTGTGGTGTTCATCGGCTATCCGATAGCGGCCCCTTATCTATTCGGGACCTAAGCTTGGCATCGTGGAAAAACTAAGAGTTTGTTTTTTAGGAACCGGGTCTATGGGTTCGGCTGTGCTTGAGGGTTTGCTGGCTAGTGGCCATTCTAAAGTGCTGGTTTCCGCCACCACCAAATCCGAGTTGAGCGCAAAGAAGTTTAGAGACATGGGCATCAGCGCTATGGCTACCGAAACCGTAGAGGAAGCCAACCAACTGATGGCCGGGGATGCCGACCTAATTATTTTGGGCGTGAAGCCACATTTGATTTCTCAGGTGCTCGAAGAAATTCAGGGTGAGATTGGCAAAAATGCGGTCATCATTTCCATGGCGGGCGGCATCACACTCGAAACCATGGCTAAAAGCGTGCCAGAAAATCCGAATTTGATTCGCTCCATGCCAAACACACCTGCAGTGGTGGGCATGGGTGTCACCGCGGTGGCGGCTGCGTCAACCGCGTCGCAGGATGCAATCGATGCGGCCATGGAGTTGTTTTCAAAGGTCGGGGAGGCGATCCTTGTCGAAGAAAAGATGATCAACCCACTAAGTGCCATTTCGGGTTCAGGACCGGGTTGGGTATTTTATATCATCGAGCAGTGGGAAAAAATTGCTATCGAGCAGGGTTTTTCCCAAAGCGACGCCAAGATTATGGTGAGGAACACTTTTTGGGGTTCGCTAGAACTACTAAAAACTTCGGGCGAAGAACCCGCCGAGCTAAGGCGGAAAGTAACCAGTCCGGGAGGAACCACCGAACAAATCATCCAGACTTTTGATAGGGCAGATCTGAAGGGCATTTTGTCAGCTGGCTTAGAGGCTGCTGTTGACAGAGCAGAAGAAATAGCGAAGGGGTAGGGTTAGAAACATGGCAGATATCTTTGAGGCAGTTGCGGATCCAACTCGCAGGCAGTTACTTGAAACACTTTTAGGTTCTCATCTTGTTGGCGGCACCGGAGAACTTACCGTAACCGAGCTCGTTGAGCGCACTGGGGTAGGTCAGCCAACGGTCTCCAAGCACCTAAAGACACTTCGCGAGGTCGGCTTAGTTTCCGCTCGCGAGGAAGGGCAGAAGCGTTTCTATTCGGTCACCCCGGAACCACTTGAGGCGATTGAAGATTGGATGATTAATTTTCTATCGCTGGGGTTTGATTCCGATCAAGAGGAAGACGATCTGGCTCACAACCTCTCCAATGCTGGCGAAAAGCTTGGCCACTGGATAACCGAGCGCTCTAGTTTTCTCACCGAGGCGCTTCGCCAAAGAGTAGAAGAGCTCGAAATTGACGTTGATCCGAAAGACCTCGGTCATAGGCTCGGGCGCAAGCTCGCCGAGGCGCGAGCCGAAGCCGAGAAGTCGGTGAAGGACTTTGAGAAGGTAGCTCGCCAAAAGGTTGAGGAGGTCGTCGAAGAAGTAAGAACCGAAGCGACCCAATTTGCTCAAGAAGTGAAGCAGAAGGTCTCCAGAAAATAATGGTTCAGCGGAATCCCGAATTTAGGGCGTAGGCTAAAAAACGGCTTAGGAACAAACACGAATTCCAGCTCTTCTTGGCTATCTATCTATTCGTCCTTGACCTCACCGCCAACATTTAGTTTTTGACTATCCCTGGCACTTATTTCCTAGCCAATCTCGGTCATTTTTCGCGTGGTAATTGGCGCAGTTTTTATCACACTAGAGGCCTGGGGCAGATGGGGTAACAAGCCAATCACCAATTCTGATATTGATGCAGAGCTTGAGCGCTTGGGGCGTAAGGAGTAGACTCTAGAAATTGCCCGCTTGGGCATTCCAAAAAGTTTTGTGAGGTTTTCGTGGGTTCAGTTATTAAGAAGCGCCGCAAGCGTATGTCAAAGAAGAAGCACCGCAAGCAGCTTCGTAAGACTCGCCACCAGCGTCGCAATAAGAAGTAAGTCCTTGAAAAAACCCGCCTTATGGCGGGTTTTTTCTTTAACTACCCCTTGAGGTCACGTTTTTTGAAACGCATGATTTCCCAGCCCGCTGCCTCGGCGTGACGCTTGAGGGTCGAATCCGGGTTCACTGCAACCGCATGGCCAACTAGGGATAAAAGGGGCAGGTCGTTTACGCTGTCGGAATAGGCATAGGAGCCCTTGAGGCTGATTCCTCGCTCTTTGGAGAGTTTCTCTGCCGCCTTACGCTTGGCTTGACCGTGAAGCGGGTCACCGACGAGCTCCCCAGTGAGCAGGCCGCCTTTATGGCCAACTATTGTTCCTAAAGCTCCAGTGAGTCCCAAATCTTTCACAATCGCATCAGCTATCTCCACCGGGGCTGCGGTGAGGAGCCAAACCTCTCGGCCCTGAGCCAAGTGTTCCATAGCCGCCTGAACAGTCTGTGGCCAGAGTCTAGGTTTAATGTCTTTGATGTAGACCTCGTCGATTAAGTCCATCAGCTCTTGCACCGGGTGACCTTTGGTTAGAGCCAAGGCGCGATCTTTAAAACTAGAAAGAGTGTTGTTTTTTTCGCCCCTGCGAATAAACATCATTTGCTCGAAGGCAAAGCTCCATATGTCGCGACGCTTGATTGCGCCGCCTCTAAAGGCGCGCTTGCCAAAAATGATTGGTGTTGACCCGCGCACCAGCGTGTTGTCAACGTCGAAAAACGCCGCTTCCAGCTTGGGTTTATTCTGCTCAATCTCAGACACCGCCTTAGTCTATGACCCAGGATGGGGGACCTAGGCTTGAGCCATGATTGTTCCGATTCATTTAGTGCTGATCGGCCGCCAGGGCTGCCACTTATGCGAAGACGCCCAAAACGTCCTGGCTCAGGTTGTAGCTCGCTTCGCTCATGAGCACCCCGAGGTGGAATACGTCGTCGAAGATTTAGACATTGATCAAGATGAAAACTTGCGGGACAAATATGCCGAAGAGATTCCGGTGCTGTTACTAAACGGCAGGGCGGCCGGGATGTGGCGATTAGATGCCGATCGGGTATTCGAACTGATTCTTAAAGAACTGATTTAGCTATCCAGAGGGGTCACGCCCTTATCGCGTCTGAAAATAGCTATCAGCTACTGAGACATATCTTGATTGCCGAAGATGCCTCTGGTCTCCGGGTTTAGCTTGGGGAACCGGGCTCAGTAGTTTGCTACCCTTGAAATTCAATCCACTTGAAGGGCCAAATGTTTATTGACATAGAGCAACTGGGGTTTTTGGGCGTATTCATAGCCGGGGCGATTCCTTGGTTCGAAGCAATCGTTGTGGTCCCTATAGGTATTTTGATTGGGCTGAATCCTGCGCTTTCGGTTTTGTTTGCGGTGCTTGGGAACGTTCTGACAATCTTTCTATTCGCTTTTCTGGGTGACAGGATTAGAGCCTGGATGCTGGCGCGCCGAATCAAGGCCGGCAAACAGGGAGAATCAAAGCGCTTCATAAAGGCGCAGCAATCCTTTGATAAATGGGGCATCTACGGGATGGCCGCCCTCGGTCCGGTTGTTATCGGAACTCAGTTTGCGGCTGCAATCTCCGTTGCGGCTGGAGTGAAGCCTCTTAGGAGTTCTATTTTGATAAGCGTGGCGACATTGCTATGGGCCGGCGGTATCGCCCTAGTTATGGTCCTTTTTGGAGCGGGAGCTTAGAAAACCTAAGGGGTCAATCGGTTTGGTCCGCGGAATAAGAAGCTTGCTTCACGAATGTTCGGAAGATCCAGAAGCAGCATCACGACCCTTGTGAGCCCCATGCCGAAACCACCGTGGGCCGGGGCTCCGTAGCGGAAGAAGTCTAGGTAAAAACCTAGGCTCTCAAGCTCGAGACCCTTTTCAATAATCTGCTTTTCCAGAACTTCAACCCGGTGCTCACGCTGCGCGCCGGTAGTGATCTCAGTGCCTTTGAAAACTAGGTCATAACTCTTGGTCAGACTGTCATTATCCTCGTGGCGCATGTGATAAAAAGGGCGAATGTTCTTCGGGTAGTCGGTCAAAAAGACAAACTCGTGACCTAATTCTTCTGAGACATGGGCGGCAATCTGGCGTTCGCCCTCCGGGTCCAGGTCTCCATCTTGACGAGGAACCTTATATCCGCGCTTCTCAACAATTTGGTGGGCCTCGGCTATCGGGATTCTTGGAAACGGCACGGTCGGTACCTTGATGTCAATCCCGTAGAGCTTTTCGATTTCCACGCCAAACTTCTCTTTCACCTTTGCGAAGGCGCGAGCTAAAAGCTGCTCCTGGAAAGCCATGACATCTTGATGGCTATCTATCCAGCTCATTTCCATGTCTACCGAGACAAACTCGGTGGCGTGTCGAGAGGTGAAGGACGGGTCAGCTCGAAAGACCGAGCCAATCTCGAATATCTTGCCCAGCCCCGCGCTCATGGCCATCTGCTTATAAAACTGTGGGCTCTGGGCTAAGTAGGCGTGAGTGTCAAAGTACTCGAGCTTGAATAGCTCAGCGTGAGACTCCGAGGGGGAGCCCATGAGCTTGGGGGAGTGAATCTCGATGAAGTCATTTTCTAGCCAAATTTCACGCCAGGTTTGCTCGAGGGTGGTCTGGATTCGCAGCATCAGGTTTAGCTCCGGGCGACGCATGTCCAAGAATCTCCAGTCCAGCCGCTTGTCTATCGAGGTATCTTCGGCGATGGGACTATCCGGCAGTGATTGAGAAACAAGGGTTAGATCGGTCAAAAGAATCTCAATGCCGCCGAGTTTTACGCGCTCGTCGTGCTTGAGATTTCCTTCAATCTCTACAAAAGAGCCGCTGGTTAGTGAGGAGACTAAGTCAGCTAGTGCATCCTGATCTTGTGGTCTTGGGTAGGTGACTTGAACACTTCCGGATTCATCGCGAATTATGATGAACTGAATCCGCTTTTGATCCCTGAGAGTCTCCACCCAGCCGCCGATTTTGACTGCACCATCTTCTCGGGTCTGCAGTTCTGAAATGAGTGAACGGTTTTGCATCGGATTCCTTAGAGATTGCGGTCTGCACCCAAGTTTAGCGAGGGTAAACTTTTGAGTATGCCCGCTTCTCGACTCCATCTAGTGCGTCACGGCGAAGTTTTTAATCCCGAGGGCGTTCTTTACGAGCGGATTGACGGTTTCGGCCTAAGCGAACTTGGTGAACAAATGGCCAGGGCGGCGGCCGATTCCTTGGTGGCCTCTGGCCGCTCCGTTAGAAAATTAATCGTCTCGCCTTTATTGCGTGCTCAGCAGTCGGCAAAGCCTATTGCTGAGGCTTTTGGAGTAGACCCAGTTCTAGATGAGCGAGTGATTGAGCCTTGGAACGCATTTCGGGGGCTAAAAATTGGATTAAGGGCGATTCTCAAGCGGCCAAGCATTGCTCTAAAACTTTTGAATCCTTCCAAGCCCAGCTGGGGAGAACCGTTTGTGGATATCTCCACGCGCATGCTTGAGTCCGCACTGGAGAATGGTGAGGGCGATTTGCCGGGGGATGTTGTGATTGTTTCTCATCAACTTCCCATCTGGATGCTTTACCGTCTATCTCAAGGCTTGGCACTTGCTCACAATCCAAGATCAAGGCGGTGCTCGCTTTCTTCGATCACTTCTTTTGAGATTAGGGATGGCAAATTGGTGGAGGTTGAGTACCGCGAACCGGGTGTTGAGTTCGCCAATTCCATCAAAAAGTCTGCTACTGATGGCGGTGCCGTGTGAAGCGCGGAACCGCAAGAGTCTTATCAATTGGGTTAATTATCATGCTCGTTGGCGCTCTAGCCTTGAGCTTGGTGGGCTGCGCCCAAGACCCTCTAGCCGAGCAATTTCGCTCCGGAGACAACAAAAACTACATCGCGGGGGACGGCACGGTCACAGAGTATTCTCTTGGCGCAAGGCCCGGGTTTGATCCATTTTCAGGCATCACCGAGTCGGGTGGCCAGCTTGATTCATCAGCCTTTAGCGGCCAAGTGATAGTCATGAACTGGTGGTATTCGGCCTGCGCACCTTGCAGAGCAGAGGCGCCGGATTTGGCTTTATTGAGTGAAGAGTTCAAGGATGAGGGCGTTCAGTTCATCGGAGTGAATGTTAGGGACACCGCTGCAACTGCATTGGCTTTCGATCGCAACTTTGGTATTACTTTTCCCTCACTGATGGATGCCCAAACCGGATCGGTCTCGTTGGCATTTTCAGGATTAGTTAGCCCGCAGGCTGTGCCCACCACTTTAGTGATTGATAAACAGGGCAAGGTAACCGCGAGAATTTTGGGCAAGATTGAGGCCTCCATCTTGCGCACCCTGATCAAAACTGCGGTGGCAGAGTGAACCCAGGCGAGGTAATTCTTTCCGGGTCAATGCTTTTAGCAATGCCTTTAGCGCTCTTAGCTGGCGTGATTAGCTTTTTGAGCCCCTGTGTCTTACCGCTGGTGCCCGGTTATCTGGGTTATGTGGCAGGCAATGCTGCCCCCAAATCCAGAGTGATGCTCGGAGCGACTTTGTTTGTGCTCGGTTTCACTACCGTGTTTGTTTCTCTTGGAGTTGTGGCGGGAACAGCTGGATTATTATTCATCACCAGAAATCCTTGGGTGCAGGCCGTCTTGGGGCTTCTGGTGGTACTTCTGGGGCTGGTGATGATCGGAAGATTCGGTTTCATGCAGCGTACCTTCAAGCTTCCAATTTCCCCAAAGACTGGGCTCTGGGGAGCCCCACTTTTGGGGGTTGTTTTCGCGCTGGGCTGGACGCCTTGCATCGGCCCAACCCTCGCCGCAGTGTTGGTGATGGCTTCCGATTCTGGAGATCCGGCAAGGGGAGCGATATTGGCCACGATTTATTCGCTTGGCATGGGAGTGCCCTTTATTTTGATAGCTGCTGGCTTTGGCTGGGCTACCAGGTCGGTTGATTATATAAAACGGCACCTAAGAGCGCTAAATCTTTTCGGTGGCGGCCTATTGATTGTGATTGGTGTCTTGATTGCTACAGGTTTGTGGAGTCAGCTCATGACTTGGTTTCTGGGGGTGACAAGTGGCTTCCAGCTTATTCTCTAAGTTATCTTTTTGGCCGAGGTGGTTCTGGCGACAGCTAATCAGCATGCGCAATGCGCTGTTTTTACTATTGCTATTAGCGGTTGCGGCGGTTCCGGGTTCGGTCTATCCGCAAAGAAGCGCTGACCCCAATGGTGTGAAAGAGTTCTTTGATCGAGAGCCCGAGTTCGCCAGAGCGCTGGATGGACTTCAGCTTTTCGATGTCTACACATCAGCATGGTTCTCGGCTATCTATATTTTGCTATTTGTCTCTCTAGTGGGCTGCGTGGTGCCGCGTACCAAGGTGCACTTTGATGCGATGCTCGCTAAGCCGGTAAAAACTCCGACCAACCTCAAGCGCATGACAATCCATATGGAGCTTGCGGGCAATCCTGAAGTTGCGATTCAAAAAGCCCAAAAAGTGCTGAAGTCGATGCGTTATAAGACTCAAATTCAGGGCAACAGCGTTTCGAGCGAAAAGGGCTACCTCAAAGAGACCGGTAACTTGGTTTTTCACTTCAGCCTGGTTGGGGTTTTGATCGCGGTGGGTCTTGGTGGCGGGTTGAGCTTTAATGGTCAGCGGGTTCTGGTGGAAGGCGAAACCTTCGTTAACAACTTAGCGAGCTACGACAGCTTTTCCCCTGGACCACTATTCGACGAGTCCGAACTCCAGCCTTTCTCTTTGACGCTCGATGATTTCAATGTGCTCTACGACCTCAACAACATAGCGAACATCGGTCAGCCGATCGACTTTATCGCCACGGTTACCACCACCGCCGGCGAAGAGACCAAAACTGATGAGATCCGGGTGAATTACCCATTGGCTGCTCCTGGGGTGAATGTCTTTTTGACTGGCAATGGTTTTGCTCCGGTGATTACGGTCAGAGATGGCAATGGCGATGTTGCTTATTCTGGGCCGGTAATTTTCTTGCCGCAAGATTCAAATATGACCTCGCTAGGAGTGATTAAGGCGCCCGATGCAAACCCTGACCAAATAGGCATCATTGCTTTTTTCTACCCGACCGCGGGCGAGTTGGATAACGGTGCTTACACTTCAATTTATCCAGACCCACTCTCACCGCTTCTCACGATGAATGTCTATAAGGGAGATCTGGGCCTCGATTCTGGAATTCCAAGAAACGTCTACGCGCTTGACACCTCAAGCCTTGAGACGCTAGCCAGCCGAGAGGGACCAAACGACCCAATTATGCTGACCGTCGGGGAATCCAAGGACCTGCCCGATGGTTTAGGTTCAGTGAGCTTTGATGGGTTATTGCGATTTGCCTCCATTGATTTTGCATATAACCCGGGTGGAGTGTGGGTGTTGCTATTCTCACTTTTAGCCCTGGGCTCGCTGACTCTTTCGCTTTTGTGGCCACGCAGAAGAGTCTG
The DNA here is from genome assembly GCA_041688475.1 of Aquiluna sp. Classification (GTDB taxonomy): domain Bacteria; phylum Actinomycetota; class Actinomycetes; order Actinomycetales; family Microbacteriaceae; genus Aquiluna. The sequence continues at coordinate 803 of JBDNID010000291.1, read as the reverse complement.
GGTGCGAGTGAATCAAGACGGCGTCATTGAAATGGCAGCACTTGCCAAGGGCGATGATCAAAGACTTGAGCAGGCCACCACGGAAATCAGGAAACGACTAGAAAAAGAGATAGCCTAAAAATGACGCCGACTATTGTTCTGAACGAGCCGCTATCTCAGGTCTCGCTACTTTTCGTATCCTCAGCGATGGCTTTTATCGCGGTATCTCTTCTGCTTTTCTCGTTTCAGCTAGTCCAGCTATCTAAAATCGAGGGCGTTGTCCCGGTCAGCAAGTTAGAAAAAATTGGCTTTGTAATTCTGATTTTTGGAACCGTTGTTCTGGGCATCGGGGTTGTTCTGCGCGGAATTGCCGCGGGTCGAGTTCCCTGGGCGAATATGTATGAGTTCGCGATATCGACTGCGTTTCTAATTCTGCTGATCTATTTGAGCGCCATGAAGATCAAAGACCTCAGGTTTATTGCAACCTTCATCTCTGGCTTTATTTTGATCATTCTTTTTGCGGCGGTCTCACTTTTCTATGTCGAAGTGCAAACTATGATGCCTGCGTTGCAGAGCTATTGGCTGGTAATCCACGTCGTGGTCGCAATCCTGGCCACCGCCTTTTTCACAGTTGCGGCTGGATTGCACATCGCCTACCTGGTCAAGGCCTCGAATCGCGCCAAGAATCTGATGGACCGGTTTCCATCGCTAGAAATTTTGGAGCGCTTGGCGTATCGATTTAACGTGGTCGGGTTTGTTCAGTGGAGCTTCACTTTGATTGCTGGCGCGATTTGGGCCGAGCGCGCCTGGCACCGCTACTGGGG
>JBDNID010000005.1:0-5779 GCA_041688475.1 Aquiluna sp. | reverse complement strand
GATGCGCATGGTTCCGTTGCAGCCACCCTCCACCAGCGCGCTGGTCGGTTCGCAAAGTACAGCAAAATCGCCCTGAATTAGTTCTGGATGATTGCGCTGAATTCGGCCCAATCCGTTTAGCTCAGCCGCCACTTCCTCATTGTCATAGAAAATCCAAGTGATGTCATTCACGGGTTTGGTGACTTCTAGCGCAAGCTTGAGCATCACTGCCACCCCACCTTTCATGTCAACCGTGCCACGACCGATGATGGTTTGCTCGCGCTCAAAATGATGGAGCTGGGTTGGAAGGTTATTCGCGACCGGAACGGTATCTAAGTGTCCGGCAATAATCACTCGGCTTTTTAGCCCCAGCTCAGTTTTTGCGATTACCGCATTGCCATCTCGAATAATTTGCAAATGGGGTTCGGAGCTAAGCAGCAGCTCGACTTGATCAGCCAGCTCGCTTTCGTTTCCAGAAACCGACTCGATATCGCAAATTGCCATAGTGAGTTCGACGAGACCAAGATTTTTGTGAAGTGCCATGGCAAAAAGGCTACCTGTATTCTTGGGTCAATGAGCGCAAACTATCTCGAATCAAAGGCCTGGGGTCACGGGCTGGCCACAATTTCCGCCGAGGGTAAGGTTTTGGACGTTTGGTATCCAGATCCCCAGCTTGGCACTACCCCACAAACAGACCTGCAGTGGTTTTCCCCCAAAGAACTAGATGAATTGGTGGGTAAAGATGAGGTGCGCAACACAAGGACCGAGGTGATTCGCACCGAGATCGATTTATCCGGGCCGGTGGCCTCAACTCAAGATGCCTATCTTCGACTACAACTTCTATCAAAGCTCGTAGTGAAGCCAAACACGATAAACCTCGAAGGCCTAATTTCTCAGCTGCCAATCGTTGCCTTCACAAATAGAGGAGTTATGACTCTCGAGGAGTTTGAGAAGCGCGGCATGACTCTGAGAACCCTTGGCGTAGTAGCGCACTCAATCGACAAATTCCCAAGGCTGGTGGATTACGTGGTGCCTAAAAAGGTCAGAATCGCAGATGCCAATCGAGTTCGACTCGGCGCCTACTTGTCTCCTGGAACCACCGTGATGCACGAGGGGTTTGTTAATTTTAATGCCGGCACTCTCGGAGCTTCGATGGTTGAAGGCCGTATCTCTCAGGGGGTAGTAGTCGGAGACGGGTCAGACATCGGAGGTGGGGCATCAATTATGGGCACGCTCTCCGGAGGAGGCACCCACCGCATTCAAATCGGTGAGCGGGCTCTATTGGGCGCGAACTCCGGAATCGGCATCTCAATCGGTGACGATTCAATTGTTGAAGCGGGGCTTTATCTGACCGCTGGTAGCAAGCTCACCTTGCTGGTGGATGGCAGATCGCAGATTGTGAAGGCTTCCGAACTCAGTGGGTTGCCGGGACTTTTATTCAGGAGAAACTCCCAAACTGGAGCGGTTGAGGCCATCACCAGATCCGGCGACGGCGTCACGCTAAATCCAGATCTTCATGCCTAATCCGAGATTGAGTCCCAGCCTTTAGCCTCTAAAACTTCGGTCCCAAAATAAAGCGGCTCTTGATCAAACTCAGCCACCTGGCCGATGACCTTGCAACCCCTTGGCAAAACTGAATCTTTGGGGCAGGTAAATAAAAACGAATGGTCTTCACCGCCGTGCAGCACCCAATCTCGCTCGCTAATAATTTGAGCTTGCCTAGCGCTGATGGACTGCGCTGCTAACTCTAAGACTGCCTCAAAACCAGATAGCGCTCTAGGGTCAAATAAAATACTGACACCCGAAGCAATGGCCAGCCTTGAAGCATCAAGTGACAGGCCATCTGAAATATCGAGCATCGCCGTTGCAAACCTAGAAACCTCTAGACCGAGCCCAATCAATGGCTTTGGTCTTAGCTGGATGTCTACGAACTCCGGATAGGCGGCCTTTAACGTGGAGTCCTGGTGCAGCAATAGATCCAGCCCACAGGCGGCCCAACCCAAAGTGCCCGCCACCACTACCAAATCACCCGGCCTGGCACCACTTCGCAAAACAGGATTCCGCCCCTCTAAATCGCCGTGAGCCGTCACTGCTATCACGATATTGTCCCCAGCTGCGAGGTCTCCACCCACCACCGCGCAACTCGGCGACAAATAATCAAGGGCCTCCTGCATTCCTCTTGAAAAATCCTCCAACCAAGTCTGCCTGGTGGTTTTCGGAATGACCAGCGCCACCACAACCGCATTGGGGGTAGCGCCCATCGCGACAACATCTGCCAAATTGGTCGCGATTGCTTTGTAGCCAAGATCGAAACCGGAGGAAAATTCGCTTCTAAAATCATGCTTTTCAACCATAGTGTCTGAGGTAACCACGAAGCGGCCATCGGAAACAGAAATAACCGCTGCATCATCCCCCGAACCAACCAGACTTGTTGCAACGGGCTTAAAGATTTTGACTGCACGCTTAAGAGCTTCAATCTCGCCTAATTCAAAGACGGTTGGGTCGTAATTATTCACAAAGCAACGCTAGCCTTTTATCAATGCGTAAAATCCTGTTTCTCAGTTTCAGCACGATTCTTCTGAGCGGCTGCTCGGCCGCGGTCAGCCTTGAGGCTGCCGAGTTTGCCAACGACCCCAACTGCGCCGAGGTTTCGGTTCGACTGCCGGATCAAATCGGAGAGTTCTCGCAGCGATTCACTAATGCTCAAGCCACCTCTGCTTGGGGTGAGCCAACCGCTATCTTATTCCGCTGCGGTCTTGAGCCGGTGGCGATTTCGACTCTGCCCTGTGTCACGGCAAGCGAAGTGGATTGGCTGGTGGATGACACCAATGCGCCGAGTTTTAGGTTTATTTCTTTTGGCACTACCCCTGCGGTCGAGGTAATTGTCGATTCTGAGCAAGCCAGTGGGGCCACCGCCTTAGATTCAGTGGCTCAAGCCGTTATGAAGCTGCCGATAAGCGCGAAGTGCACCGTAGAAGCCGACTAAATAGAGCTAGAAACCTTAGCCAAACCAGTTTCCAGCAGGGTGGCCACCAAATTTTGGTAACTCACTCCGCTGGCCTCAAATAATGCTGGGTACATCGAAATCGGAGTGAACCCCGGCATGGTGTTCACCTCGGTCAAGATAAAACCTTCGGCAGTTAGAAAGAAATCTGTTCTCGCCAGGCCTGAACAACCCAGCGACCTAAAGGCCCTTATGGCAAGCGCGTGTAGCTCGGAAAGCTCCTGACCACTGAGGCTGGTGGGAACCCTGAGATCCGCTCCACCGTCTAAATACTTGGCCTCGTAATCGTAAAACTCTCTGGCGGTAACGACAATTTCGCCCGCCAAAGAAACTCTAAGTTCACCATTTGGATATTCCAGCACAGAGCATTCGATCTCACGACCTACAATGCACTCTTCGACTAAGGCGGATTCATCATGACCAAGAGCAAGCTCGATGGCCGCCTGAAGTTCGGAGAATTCGTGGACCTTAGAGACTCCTACGGAAGAACCGGATCTGCTCGGCTTCACAAAAACTGGAAATTGGCTAAACCCGGCCGCCGATTCCAAGCAAGAATTCAAATCCTTAGAAAAATCACTTCGAGAGATTACCAAGTGGTCAGACACCCGAATACCGGCATCGCGAAAAATCGCCTTGGCCTTGGGCTTATCCATTGCAGCCGCAGAGGCCAACACCCCGTTACCGACGTAGTTGATTTGGCAAAGTTGCAAAAGACCCTGAATTGAGCCGTCCTCCCCGTTTGGACCGTGCAGCAGAGGAAAAGCCAAATCTATTTTGCCCAACGCCTCACCAGAGCTCAACCTGAACTCACCGCCGCCAAGCGGCATTATTACTTCTGGGCTCAGGCTCGAAACCTCTGGAAAATCAGCCAGCTGCCAGTCGGGATTAATGGTCTCTAAAACAAATTTCCCCTTTGGGGTAATGCCGATTTCAATCAGCTCATACTGCTCTAGGTCGATAGCCGACCTAACGCCAACCGCGGTCACACAAGACACGCTGTGCTCAGCGGATGCCCCGCCGTATATCAGCGCAACTTTTGGCTTCATTAGGCCTCTACCTCGATGGCGTCCGCAAGATTTAGTTGTCTTCCGAATTCCTTTGGATCCATCCTGCCCTCCAGCACATCGTTTACCTGCTGCACGATTGGCATCTCAATTCCGCGAGCCCTCGCAATCTCCAGGACCGGCTGCAAGGAGCTGAGCCCCTCGGCAGTTTGCTCCATTTTTTTCAAAACTTCACTTTTAGAAAAACCTTGACCAAGCATCTCGCCAGCCCTGAAATTTCGAGACAAAGCCGACTCGGAGGTTGCAATTAAATCTCCAAGCCCGGCTAGGCCAAACATGGTGCGCCTTCTGGCTCCGTGATCCACCGCTAGGCGCATGATCTCGGCAAGACCTCGGGTCATAATCGAAGCCTTGGTGTTTTGGCCGTAGCCCAAACCGTTAACGATTCCAATCGCCACGGCGATTAGGTTCTTTAGAACCCCACCAAGCTCAGTCCCCACTACATCGTTGTTGGTGAATACCGTGAAGTATTCACTCGAGCAGACCCTTGCTACCTCTTCGGCGCGCTCCGAATCATCGCAAGCGCAAACCGAAGCTGCAGGCTCTGATCTTGCAATCTCCAAGGCCAAGTTTGGACCTGAAATCACAGCTAATTGATCTCTAGGAAAACCAGTCACCTCAGTCATCACCTGAGACATCCGCAAGCCACTGCCCCGCTCTAAGCCTTTTATTAGAGAAATCAAAGTTGCGGATTTCGGGATGAGAGAGTTCCACTCGATTAGGTTCTGACGAAGAGTTTGTGCCGGAACCGCGAGATAGATTTGCTCAGCCTCGCTTAGGGCAAAGGTTAAGTCTGTCGTGGCAAAAAGGTTATGCGGCAAATCAATTCCTGGAAGGTAGCCACTATTTTTATGCTCGAGGTTTATCTCATCGGCCACCTCTTGACGCCTTGACCAAAGTGTGACTTCACTTCCCCCGTCAGCAATGACTTTGGAAATTGTGGTGCCCCAGCTGCCGGAGCCCATCACAACGATGCGGCTCACTTGCGTTTCCTAAAGTTGCCGATCTCGGCTTGTCCCTTAGTGGTCGGATCCCAAAGCTTCTCAGGTGGAGTCTCGCCGCGTAGTTCGCCAACAATCTTGGCGACCTCGCGCATCACCTCACCTGCAGCAACTGTGACCTCCTTGGTACTGAGGCCCTCTTGATTCATGTGCTCAAAGGTCAATGGCTTGCCTATTTGCACCTTAACAATATGAAAAGGATTGGGTCGGAATTTCTTGCCGTAGTTTCCAAGTACATTTTGAACCCCCCATTGGCCAACTGGCACAATCGGAATGCCAAGCTCAATTGCCATCCGGATCGCTCCGGGCTTGCCTCGCATTGGCCACAAGTCGGGATCACGCGTCAGCGTGCCCTCCGGGAAAACAACAACCACCTGACCGGCTAGCAAGAAGTCCTTGGCCGCCCGAAGTGGCTCTTCATTTGAATTTCCACCGGATCTCGAAATTGGTATTTGACCCACTTTCGGTAGCAATTTGCCAAGGATGGGAATCCTGAACAGGGACTCCTTGGCAAAATAATGCGGGGTTCTTTTCATGTGGTAATAAACAGAGTAGGCGAAAGAAAATGGGTCCAGGTAGCTAACGTGGTTACCGACCAAGATGTAGCCGCCTTTTGGCAGATTCTCTAATCCAATGGTCTTGATACGAAACATCAGCCGCAACACTAATCCAATTAGCCCGGCGACCAAGACGAACAAAAGACCATTTTCCCGCTTTGATACTTTAGGCAT
>JBDNID010000290.1:0-3750 GCA_041688475.1 Aquiluna sp. | reverse complement strand
TCGACTGAATCGGCATCGTTCAGTAACACAAAATTGATGCCGGCGGCCTCGACAAGCTCGCGGACACCATTGGGATTACCCGCCACTAACCTCGCAGCTAGCTCAGCGATGTTGGGCTGAAGTGTTTCATCCGCTGGCCTTAGAAAACTCATCAGAACGCTGCGCTCCTCTAGTGAGCGGCCGTCGCCCCAGATAACTTCGGCCACCGCGCCATCTTGGAAACTCAGCACCAGAGTTCGAATCGACCCTGATTGCTCGGCGGCGGCTACCACAAGCGCCGGAAGCTGCCGCGGGTCCTTTATCTCGAAGCCGCCGCTGGCATTGACCAAAAAGACTCCCGAGCCGATGCTGCCGATCAGCGTGACGCTGGCAATAATGCTTGCCAAAACTCTGCCCTTTAAGTTCTCCAATAAGAGCCCTATTGCTACGCTTAGACACAGTGCCGAGAACCCCATCAGAGCGATACCAGATGATGCCGGCTGAAGCCAGACCCCCACAAAGCTCAAAATCGCCATCACGAAAACGGGAACAGCGATGCTCAACCTTGAGACCAAAAGTGAGCCGGCACCCAGTAGTAAAAAGATGATCATTAGGTAGGCAGTATCTTGGCTAACCGCGCCGGCGGCGGCCGTGCTAGTTGTAAGAAATAGCCAACCGCTTTGACCGATAACCAAGGCCCAGGGTGCAATGAGGGAAATTCCAGGCAATAATGCCCAGATAATAATTGCCGATTTGCGCCAGAACCTTAATCCCAAGCCAATTACCAATAAAACCAGCAGCCCGAAGAGTAAAGGCGAAGAGACTGCTGTAACGGCTAGCGCCAGACCTGCTAAGCCCACCCAGCGCCAACTTCTTGCCGAGCTAATGGCAATCGAACTGCGAATCAAAAAAAACGAAGCCCAAATCGCTGAATTTAGGGCCGTCAATTCGACAATCTGCCCGTCCAGTGCCAATCCAAGAGCGAATGGGCTCAGGCTAAAACCCACTGCAATCAGGTTTCTGGCCCAGATTTTAGAAGTAAAGATACTTAAGAGGAGCCAGGCACCCAGAAAGCTGAAGGCTGGGGAAATAAATACGACTATTGCCAGGGCCAAAGAAGGATTGCTGGGCCAGAGCCAAGAGATCAGGGCCAGATACCAATTAAATGGATCGCTTGGCAGAGCAACTCCTGAAAGGAATGGCAAACGGCTTATCCCCGTTGCCTCGAATACCGCCAACGCGCTGGAGCCAAGTGGGGCTAGGTTCCCGCTCACGATAGCGCCAGCTGGGAATATCTTGAAGCTTGCCAGAAGCGGAATCAGTAACAGCCAGATTGAGTTGCTAGAAAAAATCGAAGCTCGGATCGCCCTTGGATCTCCCAGCGGCTCATCTTGAAGCTTTTGAGCTCTTCGTCTTTTTTGCTGGGCCCGCGTGGCGTACAAAGAGCGCAGTGGCTTGGTGCTGCCCAGTTTGCGAAACTCGGCTCGTGCCGCAAAGCGCTTGGGCGCAGTCCCCCAAGCCCAAAACCAGCCGGAGAGTTGGCCAAGAATTCTCGCGGGGCGCTTTGAAACAAGGTGTTTGGGTATCGAAATCAAAGCGATGAGAGGCATCAGAAGATAAAGCGATATTGCCCAAATGATCGGGAATGTGAGAGTGGCCATGTGGATGTGAGCCTTTGAGATGCTCTGAGCCCAGGTGCCTCCAAGCCACTTCCTGGAGCGCCCAGAACTCATTGAAAGCCCCGCATGGCGAACTCGAGCTCGGGCTTCAACAATGACGCGAAAACCAGCGGCCCGCGCTTTGGCACCGAATTCTAAATCTTGAGCGAAAACTGGGGTTTTATCATTCAGCCCAGCTAGCTTTTCCCAAGCCGCGAGAGAAACAAGCATCCCAGCCGTAGAGACGGCTAACGTGTCACCGGCTGCATCGTGTTGACCCTGATCATATTCTTTTTGCACTAGCAAAAAGGGCCGACCGGTTTTAGTCAGAGTGAGGCCCATTTGTTGAATTTCAATTGGGTTTTCCCAATTCAGAAGCTTGGGGCCGATGATTGCTACCGACGGTGAGATCTCGGCCGCCTTGGCAAGTTGAGCTAAGGCATTTTCATCCGGGGCGGAGTCTTCGTGAAGCAGCCAGATCCAGCCGGGTTTTTTGGAGAGCGCTGAGATTCCGGCCTCAATAGCGGCCCCGAGCTTTAGGTCTCCCGGCGTAATAACCGAATAATCGAACTTACGGACAACATCGATGGAAGCTTGGTCTGAGCTGGTCTCGACTACCACGACCTGCTCTAGAAAGTGAGTTTGTTTACTGAGCAGACTCAGGGTTTCTAATAAGTAGTCGGCCCGTTCGTGCGAGACGACAATGGCCGCTACTGAGAGCGCAGCCACGACTAACTAGGCGCGCTTGCGCAGTCGACGACGCTCGCGCTCGGAAAGCCCACCCCAAATGCCAAAGCGCTCATCATTTTTGAGCGCATACTCGAGGCACTCTGACTTTACGTTGCACTGGCCACAGATCCGTTTAGCATCCCTGGTGGATCCACCCTTCTCGGGGAAGAAGGCCTCTGGATCGGTCTGCGAGCAAAGCGCATCCCCTTGCCAGGAAAGTGGGTCTGAACCCGAATCCGAATTGCCCCCAGCTACCCCTAGCTTGAGGATGTCTACGAACCAATTAGTCGGCACCTGACTTCTTTGTTCCATGCCTTATTCCCGCCTTCTGGTAAATCTCAATGATGTAATTACAACGGTGTAAGTATGCCCTTGTCAAGTTGGATTTATTATTCTGGGGCAATTTGCGGATAAACCCTCGCGGTAGCCTTTAGGCATGAAACTTCTAGTAACCGGCGGAGCGGGCTATATCGGCTCCCACGTGGTAAGAGTGGCTGCCCAAATGGGTCACCAATCCGTGGTTGTCGACAACCTATCCACCGGAGTCCAATCACGACTGAACTGCAAGCTTATAAACCTCGATTTAGCAGCTTCAAATGCCACTCAAAAGCTCGTGAAGCTGATGAATGACGAGAGCTTTGACGCTGTAATTCACCTAGCTGCCCGAAAGCAAGTAGGGGAGTCAGTCCAGCTGGCGGAGCGCTACTACCTAGATAACCTCGGTGGCCTCGGAGGGCTCTTATTGGCGATGCGCGAGGCTGGTCTCAAGAAGCTTGTTTTCTCCTCCTCTGCAGCCACCTACGGCACACCAGATGTTGATTCTGTAACCGAGGACTACCCGGGGCAACCTATAAATCCATACGGCGAAACCAAGCTGGTAGGCGAATGGATGGTCAAAAATGCCAGAGTATGGGGCCTGCGCGGAGTAAACCTTAGGTACTTCAATGTTGCCGGAGCGGGCTTTCCAGACCTTGGCGACAGCGCGCCGCTCAATCTGATTCCCATCGCGATTCAAGCCCTCAAAGCTGGCCATTCTCCCAAGGTATTCGGTGACGACTATCCGACCAAAGACGGCAGTTGCGTCAGAGATTATGTTCACGTGCTAGATCTTGCCGCGGCTCACGTCGCAGCGGTTGACTACCTAGGAAGTGAAGAGAGGCCTTTTGAAACCTTCAATGTTGGCACTGGAATCGGTGCCTCGGTGTTCGAAGTGCTCGCCGAGCTAAAAACCGCTTCGGGAATTGACTTTCAAGAACAGATCGAACCTCGCCGCGCTGGCGACCCGCCAAAACTGGTTGCAAATGTTCAGCGCATTCGCGACGTTTTGGGCTTTGAAGCAACCCATAATCTCAAACAGATTGTCCAGTCGGCCTGGGACGCTAGT
>JBDNID010000289.1:0-5960 GCA_041688475.1 Aquiluna sp. | reverse complement strand
GCTCCTGGGATAGCGATTGTTCACGCCAAGCCTTCTAGGTCTGTGAATGAGGTTGGCTTCGCCCTATTGCGGCTGGATTATCCGGTCGCGTCAGGCTCGCATAACGACCCTGTAAATCTTGTTTTTGCGTTTTGTGCAACAGATGCCGCTTCTCATCTTGAATTGCTCGCTGAGTTTGCGACCCTTTTATCGAGTGAAGGGAATCTAGATCTTTTGTTAAATGCTTCCGCTTTGAGCGAGATAAGGGATGTCATCACCTCTTAGTTGGTTAGATATGAGCATCATGAAAATTTACGCGGTATGCGGTGCTGGGATCGGCACCTCTGTTTTATTGAAGGCCAATATTGATCGAGTTCTATTGGCCTTGGGCTTCGAGGCAGAAGTCCAAGCGGTAGCTATTTCCCAAGCCCTAGAGGATGACTCTCCGGCTCAGATTGTGATGGCCACACCGGAGCTACTTGAGAAGCTCAAAAACGTTCGGTCCGAGGTAATTCCGGTGAATAACATTTTCGATTTAGCGGAGCTTGAAGAAAAGTTGCGAATAGCGCTGGGCTAAGCTTTTTGAATGCCGCAGCCCGGAACAACGGATAAGACCAAGCTCAACCGTCTGAGCCAGAAGGCTTCTCACAGCCAAGGTGAGCTCTACTCAATTCTCGATGCCAACCTGGTTGCTCATGTCGGAATCGTTTTTGAGGGCAAGCCGCTGGTGATTCCAATGGCTTATGGCCGAGTCGGTAACCTGATTTATCTTCACGGTTCTTCTGGATCGAGACTAATGAGGGCGTTAGCAAATGAGCCGGAGTTGTGTGTGAGCATCACCGAACTTACGGCCATCAAAGTTGCCCGATCAACCTTTAACTCCGGCATGCACTATCGGTCGGTAGTGATTTTCGGTAAATCGGAATTGGTGCCAGATGAGCTGAAGGATAAGGCGCTGAATGCCATCAGCGATGCGATGCTTCCCGGTCGCGTGAAGGAGGTTAGGCCCTCAACCAAAAAGGAACTTGCTGCGAGCCTGATAATTTCATTATCGCTTAATGAGACCTCGGTGAAGATAGCCGTTAATCAAGACAACGACGATCCAGAGGATCTAGGAAAAGGTACCTGGTCTGGAATCATTCCCTTTATTACAAGTATCGGAGAAATAATCCCAGCTGACCAAGAAGCTAGCGGGCTAGAGATTCCCGAGAGCGTCAGAGAGTTCAGGAATGCTCCTCCAAAAGCTCACTAGCCCAGTCGCTGAGCTCGGTCAGTTTTTGTTGGGCTAATAATTCCGACCCCCCGGTGTATTGCAGGTAGCACTTGAGTTTGGGCTCGGTACCCGAAGGCCTGATCACTACGCGAGCATTTTCGCTCTTAAGAATCACGCCATCCGTGGCAGGGAAATTTACCCCGAGAGCCAGATCCTCAATCTCACAAGCTTCGCCAATCAAATCTGTTGGAGGTGAATGTCGAACCGCAACCATAACCTTTTTGATAATTTCCAGATCGGTCACTCGAATCGACACTTGACCCGTTTTTTGGTGCCCAAAACGACCTGCAAGTTCAACTAAATATTCGCCAAGGTTGCTGCCTGATGCCTTGAGATCCGAAGCCAAATCCGCAATCATTAAAGCCGCGGTGATGCCATCTTTGTCCGGGGTGAATTCCGGGTCAACGCAGTATCCGAGGGCCTCTTCGTATCCATAAGCAAGATTCGGAACCTTAGAGATCCACTTAAAGCCAGTCAGGGTTTGCTGATACTCGAGGTCGTAGTGCTTTGCCAGTGGGCTCATGTCAAGCGACACCAAAGAGTTGGCAATAACAGTTGCCTTGCCCAAGGTTGCCATGCGGTTGGCAAGAATCAGCCCTACCTCATCGCCAGTCAGCATCCTGTATCCGCCGGCATCTTTGATGCCCACTGCCAAGCGGTCTGCATCTGGGTCATTTGCTAAAATCAGATCCGAGTCAGACTCCAAAGCGGTCTCAAAGCTCAGATCCATGGCACCTTTTTCCTCGGGGTTTGGAAATGCCACGGTTGGAAAACTACCGTCCGGTTCTTGCTGCTTTTTTACCGACTGAAACTTAAAGCTAGTTCGGTCTAAAAGGCTTTTTATCACTTGGTAGCCCACTCCGTGCATCGCGGTGTAGGCGATTGAGAGGTCTTTACGTTTGGAACCTTCAGTTGGAATTAGTTCCGCTGCGCGCGTCACATAGGCCTCTATTTCGGGCTCCCCGATGATTTCAAAATCGTTCGATTGTGGGATTTCAGAAAAGTTGAGATTTGCTGCCACTCGGTCTATTTGACTCGCGATTTCAGAATCCTGCGGGGGCACAAGCTGAGATCCGCCATTGGCTCCGCCTAGAAAGACTTTGTAGCCGTTATCTTTTGGCGGGTTATGACTAGCGGTCACAACGATTGTGGCACTTGAGCGCAGCTTTCTGCCGGTAACAGCCGCCACCGGGGTGGGTACCGGCGAATCAAACAGGCTCACCTTGATTCCGGCACCGGCGATGATTTTGGCCGAATCAAGCGCAAAGACAGCGGAGTTCACCCGGCCGTCAAAACCTATTACCACCGAAAGTGACCCGGTTGAATCTAGGTAATCGATTTGGTGTTGTTTCAAAAAATTTGCGATTGCCAGGGCGGTCTGAGCCACTAGCACGCGGTTCATCCGATTTGGTCCGGCACCGAGTTTACCCCTCAGGCCCGCTGTCCCGAACTCGAGGCGACTGGAGAATCTAGCAGCCAAGGCATCTAGCTCGTTATTGGAAATTAATTCCTGAAGCTCGCTGCGGGTTTCTGGGTCAGGGTCCTGATCCAACCAGGCTTGGGCGGTGACCATCAGATCCATCAGAACTTCTTAATGATTTCGGCCAAGAGTTTGGAGATGCGCGCTTCGGCATTTTTGCCAGCCTCTAGGACCTCGGCATGGTTCAGTGGGGTGCTTTGAATTCCGGCTGCAAGGTTAGTAATAAGAGACATCCCAAGTATTTCCATACCCATTTCCCTTGCGGCTATTGCTTCAAGAGCAGTTGACATGCCAACGATGTCACCACCCAGAATCTTTGCCATCTGAACCTCGGCTGGCGTTTCGTAATGGGGCCCTCGGAATTGAACGTAGACTCCCTCATCCATTGAGCCATCTACCTCGTGGGCCAGGTTGCGAAGCCGCTTTGAGTAAAGATCGGTTAGGTCAACAAAGTTGGCGCCCTCAAGCGGAGAGTTGGCAGTTAGGTTTATGTGATCGGAAATTAGAACTGCCGCGCCACCATACCATTGCGGCTTAATGCCGCCGGCGCCATTGGTCAAAATCATTATCTTTGCTCCGGTTTTTGCGGCCGTGCGCACCGAGTGAACCACCGAGCGAACTCCTTGGTTTTCGTAATAGTGAGTTCTAGCGCCGATTACCAGGGCGTGATTGCCGTTGGGCAGCTTCACCGAGCGAAGTGTGCCGACATGGCCCACCACTGAAGGTTTAGAAAAGCCAATAATTTCGCTCGCTGCGATTTCGCTCACGGTTTCGCCGATGAGGTCCGCCGCTTTTGCCCAGCCGGAGCCCAGCGTGAGAGCTATGTCGTGGGATTGAATTCCGGAGATTTTGGCTATCTGATCGGCAGCTGCTTGGGCGATTTCGAAGGGATTAGCGCTCTGCTCGTAAAGGGGATTGACCATTAATTCAGTCTAACCATCCTTCAAGACCCCAAAGGTTAAGCGAGAATACTATGTGAGTCAGCCACTGAGAAAAAAACCATCCACCCGATAGTCATCATTGGCGGTGGCCCGGGCGGCTACGAAGCTGCTCGTGCCGGTCGCCAGCTCGGCGCCGAGGTTGTGCTCATCGAAGAATCTGGCATTGGTGGTAACGCGGTGCTAACCGACGGGGTTCCCTCGAAGACTTTGATTGCAACCGCCGAAGCGGCCGAGCGGGTCGGTGTGGCCAAGTCCTTGGGCGTGACTCTTTTATTGGAAGGCAAGATTGTCGATCCGCAGATTGCTATTGATCTAAAGACTGTAAATCGCAGGTTGTTGGCTTTGGCCAAAAACCAGTCTGCGGAGATGCGTTCAATTCTTGAAGCCGAAGGGGTTCGAATTATTAACGGTCGCGCCATGCTGGATGGCAACCACCACGTGGTTGTTCAGCCACTTGATGGCTCCGCTCCAGAGCGAATCGAGGCGCAGACCATAATCGTTGCCACCGGAGCAAGACCCAGGGAGTTAGCTCAAGCCGCTCCCGATGGTGAACGAATATTGAACTGGAAGCAGCTTTATAGGCTCGACGAGCTTCCCGAGCACATGATTGTGGTCGGGTCTGGCGTCACAGGAGCAGAATTCGCCTCGGCATACCTTTATCTAGGAAGCAAGGTCACCCTGATTTCGAGCCGAAACAAAGTTTTGCCCGGCAACGACTCTGACGCTGCAGATCTGATTGAGCGAGTTTTTAGAACTCGCGGTATGAACATCTTGAATAACACTCGTGCTGAAAAAGTGGAGAACCTCGGAAATTCGGTCAGGGTTACACTTGCGGACGGCAGCATCGTTGAAGGATCCCACTGCTTGATGGCGGTTGGCGCAATTCCTAACACTCAAGGCCTTGGCCTGGAAGAGGCCGGGGTTGCCTTGACCGCCTCCGGGCATGTGATTGCAAACAAGGTCGCCAGAACCTCAAGGGCAAATGTCTATGCGGTTGGCGACTGTTCAACCGGCATGCCGCTGGCTTCGGTGAGCGCCATGATGGGCCGCACCGCCGTCTATCACACCATGGGCGATGTGGCGGCCCCAACTCGAGTTCGTAATGTGGCATCGAATGTCTTCACAGCTCCCGAAATTGCTTCGGTGGGTTGGTCTCAGCAGGAAATTGAGCAGGGTTTAGTGCGCGGCGAGATCCAAAAAGTGATGTTGGATACTAATCCGAGATCAAAGATGCAAGGCATTAAAGACGGCTTTATTAAGCTTTATGCTTCGATTGGTTCGGGTACCGTGATTGGCGGGGTAGTTGTTGCACCTCGCGCATCTGATCTGATTTATCCAATCGCTGTGGCTGTGGAAAATCGTCTAACGGTGGATCAGCTTGCCCGCACTTACACCGTCTACCCGTCACTTTCGGGTTCCATTGCCGATGCTGCCAGCGCGCTTCACCCGATACTGGACTAATCGAGAATATCCAGAATCCTGGTCCCGGCAGAAATTGTGGTTCCTTGGCTAACCCCGATAGAAGTGACGGTTCCCGAACGGTGAGCACTGAGCGGTTGCTCCATCTTCATGGCTTCTAGAACCACTAATAGGTCACCCTCTTGCACTCGATCTCCCTCTTTGACCGCAAGTTTTACCACAGTGGATTGCATTGGGGCTAGCAGTGAGTTTCCCTTGGCGCCCATGTGACCTGCAGCGCTAGAAGTTTTGGCTCGTTTTGGCGCGTGCCCTGCGGCAGAACCTATCTCACCGACTAAAAGTCTCTTTGGAACACTTACTTCGAGCCTTTTTCCGGCTACCTCAACCACAACTTGGTGCCTAGGTTCGTCCTCGGCCAATTCATCAATCTGCCCGCTCCAGGGCTCAATATTATTGACCCAATCGGTTTCAATAAACCTGGTGAAGACTCCAAATTTGCCGTCCTGAGCTATAAACGCAGGGTGATTAACTATGTCGCGGTGGAAAGCCAAAACGGTGGGCAACCCCAAAACCTGCATCTCACTGAGCGCTCGCCTGGAGCGCTCAAGTGCCTCAGTGCGGTCTTTTCCGGTGACAATCAGCTTCGCCATCATAGAGTCAAAGTTCCCGGAAATCACATCCCCTGAAACAACGCCAGAATCGACCCTGATTCCTGGACCGCTTGGGGCTTGAAACAGGCGAATTGGACCCGGAGCTGGCAAAAAGTTTCGACCTGGATCCTCGCCATTGATTCTGAATTCAAAGCTGTGACCTGATACTTGTGGGTCCGGATAGTCAAGAACTGCACCTTCGGCAATCCGGAATTGCT
>JBDNID010000288.1:0-2114 GCA_041688475.1 Aquiluna sp. | reverse complement strand
GGGGTGCTTGCCCTTGAGTTTGAAAATGCGAGTGATTACGATCGAATTCAGTTAGGGGACTTACTGGTTTTGACGGGAATCCGAGATGCCCTAAGCACCGGAGCCAAAATAAGCGTGCAGAATAAAACCCGGAATGAAAATTACAACGTACGTCATGGACTTTCGGCGCGCCAAATAAGGATGCTGCTTTCGGGCGGCCTTATCTCTTGGCTACAAGAAAAAAGGGTTCACTGAGATTCAAAGTGGGATTCTGAAATAAACGGGCTTGGCTCCATTCCAAAGCTCGAACGCCCTCCCCCGCAAGGCCCTCTTCTTGATCTAAGTCGGCAACCAGAGCTGATGAATTTGGAACGATACGTTTTGATCTTTTTTTACCGAAAGAAGATGCCCTTTAGAGATAACTTGTTGTTGTATTGAATTGATCCAGTCCTGAACAGGCGCGCGGCGATCTGCAAGACGATTGCGCTTAGCATGAAGAGTCCAGCAATCAGGATTACCGCCTGCCAAGAAGCCAGAGATCCAAACGCGTTGCGGAGTAAGCCGGTTATGGGCGCGGAGTATGGAAAAAATGTAAAGATTTGCACCACTGGATTTTGCGGGTCTGTGACAACTAAAGAGCCGGCGTATAGCGGGACGACCATCAGAGCGATGAGGCCTCCGAATATGTTCCCGGCCTCCTTGGCGGTGGGCATAATCGCTCCGATAGCCACCGTGGTTCCAGTAAATAACGCAAAGCCACCGATGGCCAAAAGAGCACCAACTATCATCTTGGCGGGTTCAAATATGAAGCTTGAAAGATCGATGTTTGGCAGATTAATAGCGGATCCGAATATCAGGAATCCAACCAACACGGGCAGCAGAAAAACCAACGCTTGAACGAAGGCAACTATAAATAGTGAAATTATTTTCCCGCTAATCAGCACGTTAGGGTTCAGCGTCGTGAGAATCATCTCGGTGACCCGGTTTTCCTTCTCCTCAAGAGTGCTTGTCAGCATCTGATTTGCAAGCAAAGTAAAAATCAAAAAAAACATCACCAGGAATATCAGGGGCGGAATGACACCAAACAGACCTGACGCTTCTTCGCCATCGGTGAAGGTGGTGGCCGACACGGGCAGATTTCCCTGCGCAAGGCTTGTGAGAACTGGGTTCCCAATCTGATTCCGAGCGCTCTGAATAAGAACCTGAGTTGCGATCTGACCGTATTGCCCATTCTCGAAAAGCCCCCTATCGACTCCATACACCTCGATTGGCGTTGTGGTCGGATCGGCCGGGTAAGCAAAATGGGCAGTTTGTTCGCCCGCTCTCACCGCAGCGATAGCCTTGGCGTCGTCCTGAGTGGCCGACCCGTCCATCGCTGAGGCAATGGCGGGGTCGATGAATCCCGAAGCGTCACTGTAGGTGAAGGAGAACTCTGCTTCCGCTTGATTACCGAAGTTGTTGGATGCCACGCTGTTGCCCAAAATTACCAAGGCTAAAACGATGCCGATAGCAATCGGCAGCAAAAGCGTCAGTAGCCAGAAGCGTTTCTTACTCAGAGCTCGACGAACTTCGAATCTGATGACCGTGCGCATGTCATGCCGCCTCATACTAGGCATCTTCCGTTTGGTCTTGTTCTCCATAGATTTTGACGAAAATTTCATCAAGAGAAAGCTTGCTCGGTGTAAAGCCGCGCACAAGAACCCCAGAGTTCACCAGGTCCGGCAGAATCTCGCCCTCCTCGGTTAAGCCGTTGAGAGTGAGCTCCGCGTAATTACGATCCCTGGTCGTAACCGTGTAGTGAGGTGACAACGGTATATCACCCGAATATTGGATTCTGATCATTGTTCCGCCGTATTGGTTTTGGACCTCAGGCACGGTCCCGTAGGCCTCTGCCCGACCATTTTTCAAAAGAATAATTCGGTCGCAGCGGCGCTCAACTTCTTCCATCTGGTGGGTGACCATCAAAACCGTTGAACCGGCGAGTTTCCGCTCCTCAATGATGTCCATCAGCAGGCGCCGATTCACTGGGTCGAACCCTTTGGTGGGCTCGTCTAAAATTAATAATTCCGGGTCGTTCATTATGGTGACCCCAAGCTGCACCTTCTGTTGCTGGCCGCCGGAAAGCTTATCGACTC
>JBDNID010000048.1:0-1668 GCA_041688475.1 Aquiluna sp. | reverse complement strand
CGTGCCGAGCCACTTGGTATCGTGATCCGCTACTTTGATGCCGCCAACAACCAAGAGCTCGACGAAGAGTGCTTTGGAGCGGTGGTGCAATACCCGGGAGCCTCGGGCCGCATCATCGAATTCGAAAACCTCTTTGCAAAAGTCCACGAGTTTGGCGGGCTAGCAATTGCCACAGCCGACCTAATGGCGCTGACCCTAATTACTCCTCCTGGAGAAAAGGGTGCTGATGTGGTTTGCGGAACCACCCAAAGATTTGGCATTCCGATGGGCTTTGGTGGCCCACATGCTGGTTACCTAGCGGTCCGCGAAAAACTAGAGCGCACCATGCCAGGCCGCCTGGTCGGCGTTTCGATTGATGCTGAGGGAGCTCCGGCCTACCGCCTGACTCTGCAAACTAGAGAGCAGCACATAAGGCGCGAAAAAGCCACCTCAAATATTTGCACGGCGCAAGTCTTGTTAGCTGTAATGGCCGGGATGTATGCGGTCTATCACGGTCCCAAAGACCTAAAGGCAATCGCTCTGGAGATCCATCACAAAACCAGCGCCTTGGCCAAGGTTCTAGAAGAGATCGGGCTTGAACTTGAGCACGCTCAATTTTTTGACACAATCCGAGTCATCGACCCACGGGCCAAGGAATTCTACGAGGCTGCAAGGCTGAAGGATTTGACCATGCTTTTGGTAGACGATGAGACCTTGGGTATTTCAGTTGACGAGTCAACCTCTTGGCACCACTTAGCCCAGCTTTCAGCTGCCTTTGGAGCCCGTGCCCCTATTGAAGAAGACGCTAGCGACCGACTAAAGAGCCACCGTCAGTCGGCCTATCTTGAGCACCCGGTATTCAACACTTATCACTCAGAGACCGCCATGATGCGCTACCTCAAGCGCTTAGCCGACTTCGACTACGCACTTGATCGCGGAATGATTCCGCTCGGTTCATGCACCATGAAGCTCAACTCGGTCACCGAGATGGAAGCAGTGACCTGGCCAGAATTTGCCAACCTGCATCCATTTGCCCCTTCCGAAGACACCCAGGGCTACATGGAACTCATCACTGAGCTCTCGAGCTGGCTGAGCGACATCACCGGTTACGAAGCGGTCTCACTCCAGCCAAATGCTGGAAGTCAAGGTGAACTTGCCGGCCTACTGGCAATCCGCGGCTACCACCGCTCACGTGGTGATTTCCAAAGAAGCATCTGCCTAATTCCTTCAAGCGCCCACGGCACCAACGCGGCGAGCGCCGTATTGGCTGGTATGGATGTTGTGGTAGTGCAGTGTGACGAAGACGGAAACGTTGACTTTGCAGATCTGACTAGGAACATCGCCGAGGCTGGCGACAAGCTATCCGCGCTTATGATCACCTACCCATCAACCCACGGCGTTTACGAAGAGGCCGTAGTTGAGATCTGCGATTTGGTGCACGCCGCAGGCGGACAGGTCTACATTGACGGCGCTAATACCAACGCGGTGGTTGGATACGCGAAGTTTGGTGAATTTGGTGGCGATGTTTCGCACCTAAACCTTCACAAAACCTTCTGCATCCCTCACGGTGGTGGAGGGCCCGGTGTTGGGCCAGTTGTGGCAAGAAGCCACCTGCAAGAATTCCTTCCGGGCCATGCCATGGCCCAGGCTGAGTTGCCAAACTACGGCCCGGTCTCCGGTGCTCCGTTT
>JBDNID010000047.1:0-5791 GCA_041688475.1 Aquiluna sp. | reverse complement strand
TCCATCGCTGACTAGAATTTCGCCAAGGTCGGCCAATTGCCTAGCGAACTCTTCACGCTCACTGTCTTGCTCGCTGGTCTCCTGTTCACTGAATCTAAGATTCTCAATCAAGACGATTCCACCATCTTCAAGCAGTTTGACTGCGGCCTTGGCCTGAGGACCGACAGTATCGCTTGCGAAAACGACATGCTGGCCAAGCAACTCCTCAAGCCTTAGAGCAACTGGAGCAAGTGAAAATTCTGGATTGGGTTTGCCCTCTAGACGTCCCAGATGGGAGCAAAGAATTACTTTCGCCCCTGTGGCTAACAATTTTCTGATTGTCGGAAGCGAAGCTTTGATTCGTCCGTCGTCGGTAATCTCACCGTTTTTGAGCGGGACGTTTAAATCGCAGCGCAGAATAACGCGCTTGCCAGCAAGGTCACCGGCAGCATGAAGGGTTCTAAGCATTAGAGCTTTGAGGCGACCAGTTCGGTTAGCTCAACCAAGCGGTTTGAGTAGCCCCACTCGTTGTCGTACCAGCTGGAAAGCTTCACTGTTTTGTCAATGACCCGAACCAGGCCTGCATCAAAGATTGAGGAGTGCGGATCGGCCACGATATCAGAGGACACGATTGGCTCCTCGGTGTAAAGCAGGATGCCTTTCAAGGGCCCCTCTGCAGCGGCTTTATAAGCAGCCTTTATCTCTTCAACTGTAACGGTGGCGTCAGTTGTGATAGTTAGGTCTGTGATTGAACCGGTTGGAACTGGAACTCGAAGCGCGAAACCGTCGAGTTTGCCCTTCAACTCTGGCATGACTAGCCCGATCGCCTTGGCGGCCCCAGTAGAAGACGGCACAATGTTGATTGCTGCTGCGCGGGCGCGCCTCAGGTCCTCGTGAGGGCCATCGTGCAGGTTTTGATCAGCTGTGTAGGCATGAATGGTCGTCATAAGTCCGTTTTTGATTCCCCACTTATCGTGGAAAACCTTAGCCAATGGCGCTAGGCAGTTTGTGGTGCAGGACGCGTTGGAGATGATATGGTGTTTGGCTGAATCGTACAGGTGATCATTCACCCCGATTACAAATGTCGCATCCTCGTTGGTCGCAGGAGCAGAAATCAGAACTTTTTTAGCCCCAGCAGCAATATGCTTTTTGGCGTCATCAGCGTTAGTGAAACGGCCGGTTGACTCGATAACGATGTCAACGCCCAGTTCCCCCCAAGGTAAATTGGCCGGATCGCGCTCCGCCAAGACCCTAATTGCTTGACCGTTCACGATGATGCTCTCCCCATCTACAGAGACTGCCGCATCTAAACGCCCGGCGATTGAGTCGTACTTCAGAAGATGAGCCAGGCTCTTGGGATCGGATAAATCGTTTACCGCAACTATTTCTAGGTTCGAGTTTTGGGATAACGCTGCACGCAAGTAATTGCGGCCGATGCGACCGAAACCATTAATACCGACACGGGTCAAGGGGAGTCTCCAGTTCTAAATGGATTTATAAGTAAGTTCCACGCTCCATCGGGCAGAAGGGATCAGCCTAGCAGCAGCGACTTGCTATTCACCTTTATCGATGCAAACCTCGCTGCAACATCCTCGAAGTTGATTATGTTCCAAAAAGCCTTTACGTAGTCGGCTTTGACATTGTAGTAATCAAGGTAAAAGGCGTGCTCCCACATATCCAACATCAGAAGCGGCAATGTGGCAATTGGCAGATTACCCTGCTGGTCGTAGAGCTGGCCGATGATCATTTGGTTTCCAATGGCATCCCAGGCTAGGTATGCCCAACCAGAGCCCTGGATGCCCATTGCGGCTGCAGTGAAGTGATTTTTGAAAGCCTCAAATGATCCAAAATATTCGGCTATTGCCGCGTGTAAGTCGCCGCTTGGTTCTTGAGTCTCAGGCGATAGGTTCTTGAAGAAAATACTGTGGTTGATGTGGCCGCCGAGGTTAAAAGCGAGATCTTTTTGCAATTTTGGAAGATTGGCAAAATCATTTGCCTCGCGGGCTTTTGCCATCGCGTCTAGAGCTGCGTTGGCACCAGTGACATAAGCCTGATGTTGCTTGCTGTGATGTAGCTCCATTATTTTTGCCGAGATGTGTGGCTCGAGGCTCGCGTAATCGTAGGAAAGTTCTGGTAGGGAGTAGGTCATTTTTATCTCTCTTTCTTAAAGAATCCGAAGCCCGCGGTTTTAAATTTTATTCCTCTATCAAATAATCAATGGCAGATTCAGTGTCCGGGATGCCTAGCTCCGATGCTAGCTTATCTGCGGTAGCCAGCAGTCTTCTGATTCGCCCAGCGATCGCATCTTTGGTCATCGGGGGATCCGCCAATCTGCCAAGTTCATCCAGCGAGGCCTCTTTGTGCTGAAGCCTAAGTTCGCCGGCATACATTAGATGACGGGGAGCCCTATCGCCGAGAATCTCAAGAGCCCTATGAACTCTGGCTCCGGCTGCCACAGCAGCCTGGGCGCTTCTTCTGAGGTTGGCATCATCAAAGTTCGCCAGTCGATTGGCGACTCCGCGAACCTCTCTTCTGGTTCTAAGGTCCTCCCACTTCTCGACCTGCTCGGTGCAACCCATTTCTCGCAAGATGTGCGTAATTGCCTCACCATCGCGGATCACCACGCGATAAACGTTTCTAACTTCGCGAGCCTTGGCGCTGACACCCAGCCGACGGGCCACACCCACCAGCGCCATGGCAGCTTCGTTGCCGGGGGCGGTAATTTCCAAAGATGTTGTACGTCCTGGGTCGGTCAGCACGCCGTTGGCTAAAAATGCTCCTCGCATGATGGCTTTGGCCTCTTCGATTGTCGAAGATATCATGGTCGCCGGCAGCCCTCGGACTGGACGCCCTTTATTGTCGATAAGTCCAGTTTGCCTGGCAAGTAATTCACCGTCGCGCATAACGCGAATCTGATAGCCGCTTTGCTTGCGGACTCCCGAGGCGCCGACCACAGTTAGTTCAGATTGGATTCCATAAAGCTCGGAGATTGCTCTCGAGAGCCTCCTAGCCAATGTTGAAGAGTCAACCTCAACCTCTATTGCAATTCGTCCTGAGATTAGGTGCAATCCCCCGCAAAACCTAAGAATCGTCGCGAGCTCAGCGGCTCGCTCTACGCCTTTGCCGACTGGAACGCGCGCTAATTCGTCTTTGATTGCTTGCGTTATTAACAAATTTCTACTCTCTGCCTAGGTCTCGGTGCTGCACCGAGACCTTCGCGTCGTCCTCATCGCTAAGAATTTTCGCGATGGTATTAGCCAATGCCACGGAGCGGTGTTTGCCTCCGGTGCAACCGATGGCAATGGTGGCGAATCTTTTGTTCTCCATGCGGTAGCCCTTGAGAACAATCCGCAGTGTCGCAACATAGTTCTCGATGAACTCTTCAACTCCGGTTTGGCCTAGCACGTATTCCAGAACCTCTGGGTCATTGCCGGTCTTGGGCCGCAACTCGTCTTTCCAATGAGGATTTGAAATAAACCGAGCGTCGGCTACCAAATCGGCATCGGCGGGGAGGCCGTATTTATAACCAAAGCTCATTACATTTATTTTGAGGCCGGAGTTGGAAGCGGAAAAGGCCTCATTCACTCGGTTAGTGAGTTGGTGCACATTCGAATCAGAAGTATCAAAAATCACATCCGCACTCTCCCGAAGATCGAGCAGTTCCGACCTTTCTCGGCCTATGCCATCGAGTACCGTGCCGTCTTCCTGCAATGGATGTGGGCGTCTCACCGACTCAAATCTTTTTACAAGTGCCGAATCGTTTGCCTCGAGAAACAAAAGCCGGACGTTAATCTCTCTGTTTCGAAGTTGAAGCATGTAGGTCTGCAGTTCGTTGAAGAACTCACCGCCGCGGACATCGATGATGACCGCTACTTTTGGAAGAGTGGCTTTACTGAGAGAAAATAAATCGTTAATCGGACCCAATAATTGCGGTGGAAGATTGTCGATAACATACCAACCTTGGTCCTCCAAGGCATTACCCACCGTCGAGCGACCAGCCCCCGACATGCCCGTGACTACAAGCAGTTCGGGCTTCTTGTTCGCGTTCATCTCTCCCCAATCCGAGTCGCCTAATAGATTATCCTCTCGGCGTGTCGCATGGTTGGGAAAAACTTAGTTTGGTAAGGATTCTTTTATTTGCTGCGCCAACTTGGCGCTAAAACCTGGCAAATCACTGATTTCCGCTATCGAAGCAACCCGGATTCGCTTGAGGGAGCCAAACTTTCGCAACAGAGCTCTCGCTTTAGCCTCTCCAAGTCCGGGAATCTCTAGCAGCTGGCTAGAAATGGATTTGCTGCGCGAAGCTCTTTGTGCAGCAATGGCGAACCTGTGTGCCTCGTCCCGAATTCGTTGCAATAAGAACAGCTCCTCCGATGTTCTCGGCAATATAACCGGATAGTCGGTTCCAGAAACAAAGATCTCCTCGAGTCTCTTAGCCAAGGTGGCAATGGTGACTCCCTGCACGCCAGAATCTTTGAGCGCTCTAAGAGCCGCGTTGCGCTGAGGCATCCCGCCATCAATCAACATGAGTGCTGGGCGGTAGCTAAATTTCTCTGAGCTTTTTTGATCCTCAGCTAAGTACTTCAGGCGCCGCATGAGCACCTGGTAGATAGATTCGGTGTCATCCGCCGTCTCGAGACTGAACTTCCGATAGTGGTCCTTTTTGGGAAGGCCGTCTTCGAAAACAACCATTGAACCCACGGTTCCTGTGCCACCCAAATGTGAGATGTCAAAGCATTCAATTCTCAATGGTGCATTTTCCATGTTGAGCGCCCGCTGAATGCCCGCGAGTGCATCGGCTCGGGCCGAAAAGTCACTGGTGCGTTTGAGCTTATAAGTCTGCAGAGCGTGTGCGGCGTTTGCCTTGGCGGTCTTGGCGATGATTGCCTTTTCGCCTCGAATCGGAACTTGGATTCTGACTGCAGAGCCTCTGATGGAGCTTAACCAGGCTTCAACCTGCTTGGCGTCGGCAGGCATCTGGGGAACCCAGATGTTCTTTGGCACCTCAGTGCCTGCAAGCCTTTCGGTCGGTGTGTAAATCTCTTGAAGAACATACTCCACCAGCTCTTCATTGCTGCGATCAAGTTCAAGGTCGACCACCATCGAGCGGTTACCTCGAATTCTGCCACCCCGAATAATGAATAAGGAAACAGCCGCGGAAAGCTCATCCCGCTCAAGACCTATTAGGTCGGCATCAATCGCATCCGAAAGAACGACTGTGCTCTTTTCCAAAACCTTCTCCAAGGCAGCAACATCATCTCGATAATGAGCCGCCAGCTCGTAGTTCTCGACCACGGAAGCATCTTGCATTTTTTCTCGAAGCACGGCCACATGCGAATCATTGCCGGATGCAACAAAATCCCCGAATCTTTTGGCCACTGCCTTGTGCTCTGGTTTTGTTATCCAGTCCACGCAGGGCGCCGAACACTTTCCAATATCGGCCAAGAGGCAGGGTCGATTTTGACGCTTGGCTCTTTGATAAATACCTGTTGAGCAAGAGCGCATTTGATAAACCTTCAATAACGTATCGAGGGTCTCTCTGAGTGCCCAAGCGTGGGTATAGGGCCCAAAGTAGCGAACCCCCTTCAGGGTTCTATTTCTAGTAATAAAGACTCTGGGTACCTCATCGGCCATTGATATGGCTAGGTATGGGTAGGTTTTATCGTCCCGAAAACGCACGTTGTAGGGCGGGTCAAACTCCTTAATCCATTGAAATTCGAGAGTCAGCGCATCGTATTCGGTGTCTACTATTGTCCATTTCACGTCGCTAGCTTTAAGTAGCATTCGCTGAGTTCGTTCGTGAAGTTTTTCT
>JBDNID010000287.1:0-1479 GCA_041688475.1 Aquiluna sp. | reverse complement strand
GACGCAATCCTCGGCAGAGCGGCGATCGAGGCCTGAGCTGGCGTATGTTGGAGAAATTGCTCAACTCCCAGTGGTTGTCGAGATTCCATTGGCGTGACCCTATTTTTTAGGCCCATAACTTATGAGAGTCGTCTTGCGGCCAGCATCGGCTGGCAGGAAGACGATAACTATGACGAACAAAAGAAGAAAACGGCACTCCCCGGGGCAAATACTTCGCAACATTCAGGATGCTGACCGGATTATCGCCGAGGGCGGTGTTGTTGCTGCCGTGTTGCGGCAGCTTAACGTCACCGAGGCCACCTATTACCGGTGGCGTAACCAGTTCGGTGGCTTGAAAGCTGAGGACGCTAAAAAGTTGAAACACCTGGAGAAACAAAACCTGGCGTTGAAAAAGCTGTCGGCGGAGGCAGAACTTGAGAAAGCAGTGTTGAAGGAGTTGGCCGAGGGAAACTTCTAGGCCCGGGCAGGAGACGAGCAGCCGTCATTCACGTGATGCGAGTATTCGACATCAGTGAACGGCTTGCGTGTCGCCTGGTCGGGCTTGCCATGTCACCATGGTGACGCATATTTTCGGAACTCATTAACGTTTACGAGGCCTGCATGGTTGGCTCTAATTTCGTAAGGTTTCAAATCTTCGATGCTACACAGGCGAAAGTAATGTCGAAACACTCTAAAGCCTTCCTTCTTGGTAATCGTTGAAGAGCGACGATACTTCAAACTTATCGGCCAACAACGCCAACGTGAGCAACTGCTCCGGAGCGGGGCTCTCTGTAATTAGGGCAGCCCATTCCTCATCTTTATGTTCAATTGCAGTGAGGATCCTGTCGTATGCGCTCAAAGCTAATGTTGAAGCCGAAGCAAACAGGTGGTCCGAGCCGTGAAAGGGATGTTGGTCCCACTCTCGAACTAGCCAGTTGGCAAAGAGGGGTTTGTTAGGAAGCTTCCTGAAATCGTTCACAAATTTCGAAAGATTGAAATATTCGTCCGACCGGCACTTCACTACGTTTGGAGAGAGCACACGGCCCATCCCGCTCCTCACAGAGATGGCTTGAAGCATCAGGTTTGCCGGATTGTAAACCTGCGAACTAATTGTTGGTAGGGGTTGCTTAACCACCGTTACAATTTCCCGGCTCGAGATCTCGGACAATATTCCTACCTCTCGAGCGTCTGTCGGCAGCCAAGTAGATACAACAATCCGACGTGCCTCAGGTTCTTTGAGCGCATGGATTGAGCCGGTGCCTCACCATCTTTGAGCGCGTAGTATCCACCGTCTGGGTACAGGCTTGCCTCTATGGAAGGCAAAATACCGATGGCTGCACGCCGACACGTGACCAATAAACTCCGCACCGCTTACACCCGCGCATCAAAGGCAGACAAAAACCGAATTTTGGACGAAGTGGTCGCCACCACCGGGATGGGCCGCTCCACTGCCCGGCGCATGTTGACCGGTGGTGTTCTCCCACACCCCACCGAGCAACT
>JBDNID010000286.1:0-2164 GCA_041688475.1 Aquiluna sp. | reverse complement strand
TTAACAAAATTAACGGAAAGGTAATTCTTGAGCGATCACTACGAGGTTTTGGGCGTAACGCGTCAGGCAACTACCGAGGAGATTAAAAAGGCTTACCGTAAACTTGCCAGAGAACTTCATCCGGATGTGAACCCAAAACCTGAGGCTGCGGAAAGATTCAAGTTGGTAACCTTCGCCTACGAGGTCTTGTCGGACTCAAAACAGCGAGCTCAATTCGATAACGGTGGAGCCCAAGGGTTTGGCCTTGGCGACATTTTTGATAATTTCTTTGGTGGCGGCTCTCGTGGCCCGGTCTCTCGGGCCCAACGGGGCCAAGACGCATTACTGAGGGTTGGTCTAAATTTGGCCGAGGCGGTATTTGGGGTCGAAAAGACGCTAACGATAGATACGGCGGTGCTTTGTGAAACCTGCAAGGGGAGTTGCTGCAAGCCCGGTTTTAGTATCCAAACTTGTGATGTGTGCAGGGGTTCAGGGCAGATTCAACGTCAAGTGCAGTCGTTCATGGGCATGATGGTCACGACCGCCCCCTGCGGTTCTTGCCGAGGAACTGGGCAGATCATCCCACATCCTTGCGTCACCTGCCGGGGCCAGGGTCGGGTTCGCGCTCAGCGAGATCTTGAATTGCAGATTCCCGCTGGAGTAGCGGACGGAATGCGGCTGCATCTGCAAGGCCAAGGCGAAGTGGGATTCGCAGGCGGTCCAGCTGGCGATATTTACCTTGAGGTTTCAGTTGCCCCTGATCCAATCTTTGGCCGAGATGGAGATGACCTAAGGGCAGTGCTCGAAGTGCCAGTAGCGGATGCGGCACTGGGTTTTGAAACTGAGATTGAAACCCTAGATGGCGTAGCTAATTTGGAAGTCAAGCAGGGGGCTCAAAATGGAGACATTATTACCTTGAAGCATCTTGGGGCTACGAAATTGCGCGGCCGCGGCCGCGGAGACTTACTGGTAGAAGTCAAGATCTTGACTCCCACCAGACTCGACGGTAAACAGCGAGACTTGTTCAAAAAGCTAAGAGAGATGCACTCCCAGGATGTTCCGAGGCTAGGTTCTAGAAGAACCAAGGGCCGCTTCTAGTGCATTGGTTTTATGACCTTGCTTTTACTTCCAGCTCAAATTCAATCTGCGAAACCGAGCAAAAGCACTTTCGTTCGCTCCGGATTCAAACGGGAGAAGCGATTGTTGTCACCAACGGACTAGGCGAAAGCTATAAGTGCGAGGTGCTGGAGCTCTCTCCGCCTCTAATTATGGTGGTCGAAACTCGCAGTCATCAGAAACCGCCGCTAAGTTTTCATCTGATTCAAGCACTGTCAAAAAATGACCGAGATGAACTGGCGATGCAAACGGCGATTGAGTTAGGCGCTACTGAGATAACACCTTGGGCGGCGAGTCGCAGCATCGTGCGGTGGGACGGGAAGTCGGAGCGTAACCAGATGCGTTGGCAGCAAATATCAATCGAGGCCATGAAGCAATCCCAACAAGCCTGGCTGCCGGTTATAAACCCGCTTTCCGATTCCAAGCAGCTAACTGGTGGCCAGCTCGGAATCGTGCTTGATCCAAGGGCGGACATTGGACTCAAGGATCTTGATTTAGCGGTTGAGGGTGTTTCGATTGTGGTGGGTCCCGAAGGAGGAATTTCTGACTCAGAAATAGCGGTCTTTGAATCAAAAGGATTCATTCGTGTCAGGCTTGGTAATTCCGTGCTCCGAGCCTCGAGCGCTGGGCCCGCTGCAATAGCGGCAATCAGTGCTTTAGGCGCTAATTGGGATAAGGCCTAGAATTGGATTTGGAGGAATAATTGGACTGTATTTTTTGCAAGATTGTAGCTTCTGAGCTGCCGACTGAGCTACTCGGCGAAAACGATTCCGCGATTGCATTTAGAGACATCAATCCGCTTGAAAAAATTCATATTCTTGTAGTGCCTAAGGTTCACAGCACTAACATTTCGCAACTCTCCGACTCCCAAACTCTTTTAGGCCTTCACAAGCTGATTTGTGAGATCGCGACGAAATTCACTGACGGTCAGTTTCGATTGCAGTTCAACACTGGCGAACGCGAGGGGCAGTCAGTTTTTCACACCCACGCGCACATCTTGAGTCAGCAGGGAAGCTAGTGCCACAACTTAGTTTTGACGTTGCGGCAGTCGATTTAGTTCAATTGCTGG
>JBDNID010000285.1:0-1318 GCA_041688475.1 Aquiluna sp. | reverse complement strand
AGTTCCAAGTCTGCGAAGGAAGGGGCTCTCTAAAAGTTTGGAATTTGTACAGTTCAGAGTGCGGAAAACAGGTGATACGCCTTTGCGGTCCTGTTTACAAGGAACCGTTTTGTTACCTAGCAAGTCGGCGAAAGCCCAAAGTTTTTTTGCCGAAATTGCTTCGGGATTCGAAGCTAGTTCGTGCTGAGCTTCAGCAGAAACTGACCTGCGCCAGGAGTGATCTCCATCTTGAATTTTGTGTTGGGTGCGAGTCTGGTTAGTCGATCCAAGAGCCATGCCGATGCCGCTTCGGCATCTTTTAGATTCGGGCAACGTGCTATCGCTTCGCGGCCACCTTTTTTGCTCAATCTTTCAACCGATTCAAAGATTGGTGCTGGGTCAACCACAAATAGGTCCTTTGACCAGGAAACAACCGGAGCAATCTTGCCCCGGCTTGTGTTGCAGAATCGGTGCGCTAGACGCTCAATCGCGGGAGTGCCTTTTTTGGCCTTGGAAGCCGCATAGCTGTCGGTACTTGGGCCAAGATCAGAGTTGACTGAAGCATTTGGGTCGACCGCGCTGTCGCACAGCCAGCAACGCCAACCATCGCGCTCACCAACTTCGTTCAAATTACTCACCCAGTGACCTCCATGACGAACCTTAATCCTATGCCTATTGGCTAATTTGAAACTACATGGACTCTTGGCTATTCACTCAGGAGGCCTCTTTTCCCGGAGCTCAAAGCACTCAGTTTCGATGACTCCAATCTGCGGGATTTTTAAGCAAATAAAAAACATCTAGAACTACCAACCGAGCCACACTCACTTGGCAAGGTACTTACCGATTCAACATTCCCGTTTAGGAGAGCAGGTTCAAGCGCGCAAGGCTAACTGTTGAGCACGGCTAGCTATTTTTCGCTTGGGTGTGCGCTAATTCTTAGCTGCCAATTGAGGCGCACTCTGCCCCTCTCTAGCAGTGGATGCATTTGATGATGGGGATAATCATGCTAAGTAAACCAACTTACCGAATCAGCTTTAAATTTGCAGTGGCTGCCTTGGCTTTGGCGCTAACGGCTCAACTTGGATTTTCGTTTTTTAGTTCCCCGTTCGCCAAGGCGGCCGGATCTAGCGTCCCGATGGGAACGGCAGCGAAGTTTGCGGTATTGGCCGGCTCCGGCATAACTAACACGGGGCCGACCACCATGTCTGGAACCAACGGTGCGGCTCTCGGATCTTTTCCGACAGCAACCTTTATCAACTCCGTGCAAGTGACCTCCACCGGAGTTAAGTACACCTCCGCCTCGGCAGCTGTCAGCAACGCAAAATTGGATCTCGTGAGT
>JBDNID010000284.1:0-9512 GCA_041688475.1 Aquiluna sp. | reverse complement strand
TCGGTTGTTGAGTTTAGTGAGCTACTGCCTGAAGACTTAGATTATTTGGACTGGATGGCTCAGGTCATCGATCAACTGCAAGAGGCAATCTACTAAGTGGCAAATATTCTAGAAATCAAAGACGCATGTTTGAAATTTGGCGAAAGATCGATTTGGCATGATCTAAGTCTGGATGTTCAGCAGGGCGAATTCATAGCGGTGATTGGTGCCAACGGCTCCGGTAAATCGATGCTGCTCAAAGCCATCCTGGGCCAGCAGGATCTAACAAGCGGCAGTGTGGAGTTCCTAGGCAAGCCCTCGGGCCATGGCAGCATTCGGATTCGTTACATCCCCCAGCACAGAGTTGTGGACTCGGGGCTGCCACTGAAGGTTGTGGATGCGGTTCGGTTCGGTTTGGATGGGCACGTATTTGGGCTGCCCCTGCCATCGAGGCAAAAAAGAGAACTTGCACTAAAGCCCTTGCAGAGGTTGAGGCAAGCCACCTGGCCGATAGCCCAGTTGGGCTTCTTTCGGGAGGCGAAATGCAGCGTGTCAGGGTCGCTCAGGCAATTATCTCTGGACCAAAACTAATTCTTGCCGATGAGCCGCTGAGCGCTTTGGATTTGAATCATCAAGAGATTGTTAGCGCACTGATTGATAAAAAGCGCAAGGAGCAAGGCGCGGCCGTTTTGTTTGTCACTCACGATGTGAATCCAATTATTGACTACGTGGATCGAGTGCTTTATTTTGCTCAGGGCCGGTATTCAGTGGGAACTCCCGATGAAGTTTTGCAATCAGATGTCTTGTCTGAGCTTTATGGCACCGAGATCGATGTGGTTAGAAGCCAGGGACGAGTAGTGGTGCTAGGTGCTCATGACCATACCCACCACGAGGGTGAGGAGTGGACCTAAATGGATTTCCCAATTCTTTTTGACTTCAACGACTACGACCGGCTCTTACCACTTGTCACAAACTCATTGATTGCCGGGGCGCTTTTGGCTCTGATTGGCGGCCTAGTTGGGGTTTTTGTGATGACCCGAGAGCTTTCCTTTGCGGTTCACGGAATTTCCGAATTGTCCTTCGCGGGGGCGGCAATCTTTTTGCTGATTGGACTGGATGTGGTGACCGGCTCGATAGTGGGCTCGCTGGCAGCAGCAGCAATCCTCGCCTTTTTAGGCGATAAGGCTAAAGACCGCAACTCGATAGTTGCGGTGTTGATGCCATTCGGGCTCGGTATCGGAATCTTGGCCTTATCGCTCTACCCAGGCCGATCCGCCAATAAGTTTGGATTGCTAACCGGCCAAATCGTCGCAGTCGATGACCCGAAGCTTTTATGGATGGCTGGCATTGCAATAGTGGTGGTTGGGACGTTGCTGGTAATTTGGCGCCCATTAACCTTCTCCTCTCTCGATGTTGAGGTCGCAGCAGCCAGGGGAATTAATGTCAAATTCCTGGGCATTGGGTTTGTGATGCTCCTGGGCCTTGCGGTCGCGGCTGCGGTTCAGATTGTTGGAGCACTCTTGGTCCTGGCCATTTTGGTAACGCCCGCCGCGGCAGCGTTGAGGTTGAGTTCGAGCCAGCTTTGGGTTCCAGTTTTGAGCGTTAGTTTCGCAGCTGTCTCAATGCTCGGAGGGATCTTTTTAGCGCTGGGTGCTGGATTGCCAATTAGCCCCTATGTAACGACGATATCTTTCACGATCTACCTGATAGCAAGGGGGCTGGGCTCTATTAGGTCGAGAAGGCGGGTGTCGGCGTGACTCTAAAACGAGCCACTTGGCAAAAA
Organism: Aquiluna sp.; assembly: GCA_041688475.1. Classification (GTDB taxonomy): domain Bacteria; phylum Actinomycetota; class Actinomycetes; order Actinomycetales; family Microbacteriaceae; genus Aquiluna. The sequence goes on along the minus strand of JBDNID010000284.1, from coordinate 7,750 downwards.
ACTGCAGTAAAAGAGCAGTTGGATTTATTCGGAGGCTTTGTGTCAGCCCAAGAGCTGTACCAAGACATCTTGGCCAACGGAAAAAAATTGGGCCTAACAACGGTTTATCGGGCCTTGACCGAGCTGGTTTTAGGCGGAGAGGCGGATGCGCTCAATGCTGAGGATGGCGAAACCAAATATCGCAATTGCACCCCAAAGCACCACCACCATTTGATTTGTAGAAGATGCGGGCAAACCGAAGAGTTCGAGTTGCCCGATTTTGAACTAGAAACCGAGCAAATAGCTAGGTCTCACGGCTTCAAAGACTTGAGTCACAGCATCGAACTATTTGGGATTTGTGGCAACTGTGGCGTGGCTGATTGATTTTTCTCAGCCAAGACTTGCTATTGAACCTACTAACCTCCTAAAATAGTGGAGTTGTTAGGGGCTTTGCCCCATCAATCCCCAACTTATGCTTCGGGCAAACGCGCCCTAGGAGGAAAAATGGCTGCTTACTGCCAGGTCACACAGACCACGCCGCAGTTCGGTCACAAGGTTTCGCACGCTCAGAACAAAACTAAGCGTCGATTTGACCCGAACATTCAAAAAAAGACCTACTTTGTCCCATCACTGGGCCGCAAAGTTACTTTGCAACTTTCAGCCCGCGGCATCAAGGTAATTGATGTTCGTGGAATCGATTCTGTCATCTCCGAGCTTCTAGCTCGCGGCGAGAAGATCTAGGAAGAAAAAGATGGCCAAGGATAAGGACATTCGTCCAATCATCAAGTTGAAATCAACTGCCGGTACCGGGTACACCTATGTGACCAAGAAGAACCGTCGCAATGACCCAGACCGCATCACTTTGAAAAAGTACGACCCAGTTGTGCGCAAGCACGTTGAATTCCGTGAGGAGCGCTAGAGATGGCTAAGAAATCTAAGATTGTTCGTAACGAACAGCGCAAGATAGTTGTTGAGCGCTACGCCGCTCAGCGCCTTGAGCTAAAGAAGGCTCTAGTCGACCCAGCCTCAACTGTTGAGCAAAGAGAAGCAGCTCGCTTGGGTCTGCAGAAGTTACCACGCGACGCATCTCCAGTGAGGGTTCGCAGCCGCGACCTAATTGATGGTCGCCCCCGCGGTGTGCTTTCGAAATTCGGTATCAGCCGCGTGCGTTTTCGCAAGATGGCTCACGAGGGTGAACTTCCGGGCATCACCAAGTCCAGCTGGTAAAAAAGCTTTTATCTAATCCCCGTTCCCAAAGGCCCCAGGGCCTTTTTGGGGGTGGGGATTAGTTTTTTAACATGATCTCTTTCAGTCTCCGGTTGAAAATTTGGCGCTGGTCGAATTCCAAAAGCCCAAAAGCCCTTGCTACCCGCTTGAATAAAGGGATAAGTCCCCCAAAAAATCACTTTCAACACGCCGAGCCGTTATGCACCCATCGCCACTGAGGGCTATAGGTTGATTCTGACAATACTGTCTTTAGACGTCCAGGAGGACATTATGAATAAGAGCGAGCTCGTAGCAGCCGTTGCAAAGCACACTGGTGAGTCGCAGGCCGCAGTCGGTCGAGTAATCGACGCGATGTTCGACACCATTGGCGCGGCCATCAAAGCGGATGACAAGGTCACCATTCCTGGTTACCTAACCGTGTCCAAGGGACACCGTGCAGCACGCACCGGTCGCAACCCGCAGACCGGCGCCACCATCCAGATTGCGGCAGCGGCGACCGTCAAGGTGTCTGCAGGCAGCAAGCTAAAGGCTGTAGTTAAGTAACTACAACAAAACTCGAAGACGGCGACTGGTTATCCAGCGCCGTTTTTGGTTTAATCAGAAGCTAAAGTTAAAGGATGACCGATCGCTATAAAGCAAACTTTTATGTTTTGCTGCAGCTTGTCCTGATTGTGTTGCTGTTTTTAGCACCGAGAATGCAAGAGCCTTTCGGAGTGCTGAGTCCCGTGTTGTCCGTAATCGGGTTAATCTTTTTTGTCATCGGGTCGGCTTTATTGCTAATGAGCTTTTTGAGACTGGGCCGCTCGCTCACCGCTTCTCCGATACCAAAAAACGAGGGTGAGTTAGTAACCACCGGTTTATACGCCCGAGTCAGGCACCCGATATATCTCGCTCTTTTGGTCTTGAGCATGGGCGTCGTGCTTGACGCCGGTTGGTGGCCTCAGCTGATAGTTGTGGCGATGCTCTACGCACTCTTGAGAATCAAGGCCGAATTCGAAGAAGGCCTTCTGCGAAAAAAGTACCGAGGCTATAAGGCCTATGCTGAAAAGACCCCAAGGTTCTTTCCGAGGCTTACCAGGTGACCGCTAAGACCAGCGAGCGGGTGCTTAGATCGGTAGCAATCCTTGCTGTCGGAGCAATCATTTCGCTGGCGATTGGCCTGATCATTGGCGGTGGCGCAAGCCCGCTGATCTTCTCAGACCCCGGCCCAGTGGTTCGATTCGGGGCCCCGGTTGCTAAGTTGATTATGAACCTCTCGATGGCAACCGCGGTTGGCTCGTTGGTTCTTTCCGCCTTTGCCGGAAACACGATTGAAAGGTCACGCCTAGCCGAACTGGCAGCATGGTCGGCAGCTATTTGGCTGGGCTCTGGGATCGTAAACTTTGTTTTCACCTTCCTGTCAGCTTCCGGCAGCGAACTTTCTTTCGGTCCGGAATTTTCCAATAGCCTCTGGCTTTTTGCCACCCAGATTGAGCTCGGCACTTTGTTGGCGCTCAATCTCGGGTTTGCGCTGTTGCTAAGCCTTTTCGCTTTAGCCTTTAAGTCCCAGCTCGGGGGGGCCATAAACGCTGCGATCGCCCTTGCCGGCCTCTATCCTTTGGCAGAATCGGGGCACGCATCTGCTGATGCTGGGCACGCTTTGGCCGTTAATTCGATGTTGATGCACCTGGTTGGAGTATCGGTTTGGGTGGGTGGACTGGTAGCGCTATTCGCCGTGTTCGGTTACGACTCAGATCGAGCAAAGGTTCTGACTAGCCGCTATTCGACACTTGCGCTTTTTGCCTTCGTAATAGTTTCGATTTCGGGCATGACGTCGGGGTTTATAAGGCTTTACAGCTTTGCGGATCTTTTTTCAAACTACGGCCTCTTACTTATCGGGAAAGCTGGACTGCTGATTTTGCTGGGAGCCATGGGCGCTTTGCATCGAAGGTCTTTGATAGACAAGATGTCCAATGGCTCTGGGTTTTTAAAACTGGCGAGCTTTGAAGTCTTTGTTATGGGCTTGGCTATTGGGCTGGGAACTGCACTTGCCAGAACCGCTCCTCCGGTGAGCGGTGTCGAATTCATACCGCCAACTGCAGCCGAGTTACTCAGCGGAGATCCGCTTCCAACCGAACTAACCCCAATGAGCTGGTTTACGGTTTGGAACATCGATGTGTTGTGGGCAACCATTAGCGTGCTTGGAATCCTGGTTTATCTAAACGGAGTGAGGATTCTCAGATCTCGAGGAGACTCCTGGTCTATTGGTCGCACGAGTTCCTGGATCGGCGGAATGCTTGTGCTGTTCTATGTGACCAACGGTGCCCCAAACGCATATCAGGAATACCTTTTTAGCGTTCACATGGTTGGCCACATGGTGCTATCGATGCTGGTGCCGGTTCTGTTGGTGCCGGGTGCACCTGTGACGCTATTAGCAAGGGCCCAAAAACCTCGGACCGACGACACTAGGGGTTTGCGTGAATGGGTGCTTTGGGCGGTCCACACGCCTTTTGCGTACATCGTGTCTTACCCGATAGTCGCGGCTTTGAACTTCGCATTGTCCTTGGTGATGTTTTACTACACGCCATTATTTCGATGGGCAACCGAGGAGCACATTGGCCACCAGTGGATGCTGGTGCATTTTTTGATCACCGGCTACCTGTTTGTGCAGTCCATTATCGGAGTGGACCCTTTGCCGCACAAGACGAGCTACCCCGTGAAGCTAATGTTGCTTATTGGCACCATGGCTTTCCACGCCTTCTTCGGCCTCGGGCTGATGAATGAGCAGAGCCTCTTGCTAGCGGACTGGTTTGGAGCGATGGGAAGAACATGGGGCCCAGATCCGCTCGCTGACCAAGCTATCGGCGGGGCGTTTGCCTGGGGAGTTGGCGAGATTCCAACCATAATCATGACCCTTATTGCCGTGACTCAATGGTCCAAATCCGATGCTAGGGAGCGTAAGCGCCTAGATCGGGCATCGGACCGCATCGGCAATCAAGATGTCACCGATTACAACGACATGTTTGAGAAGTTGAACCAAATTGAGGATCGCAGAAAATGATCATTGAACTAAGTCATGAGCAGCGCTCACTGTTTAAATACATTGAGGACTCCCGGAGCCATGTTTTTGTGACTGGCAAGGCCGGTACTGGCAAATCAACTCTTTTATCGCACCTGACCGCAAACACCGAAAAGTCTTTTGCCGTCTGTGCTCCAACCGGGGTTGCTGCCCTGAATGTTGGGGGAGTGACCATTCATTCGCTCTTCACCTTTCCTTTTGGATTATTGGGCGAGGTTGATCTCGGTCGGCACATGTCAAAGCGCACTCGGGAGGTTCTAAAGGCCTTGGATATGCTCGTGATTGATGAGATTTCGATGGTCTCCGCGGACATGATGGATGCGATTGATAGGTCTTTGCGAATCGCCAGAGGTAGGCGCAAAGAAGCTTTCGGGGGTGCTCAGGTGGTCATGTTTGGTGACCCCTATCAGCTTGCACCGGTGCCGCCAAATGACCCTGTTGAGCGCGGCTACATGGCAGAGAACTACCAATCCGGTTGGTTTTTTGACGCCCATGTTTGGCGCGAAGCAAATCTAGAGCGGTTTGAATTGGGTGAAATCTTTCGGCAATCGGATGATTCGTTCAAGGAGATTCTGAACGCCATCCGGGATGGCTCAGTGACCCACGAGATGCTCTCAAGGCTCAACGAGGCCGGCAACCGCTCTCCGAATCACCCAGATGTGATTCGGCTAGCGACAATTAACGCGACTGTGGATTCGGTTAATCGGCAGCGCATGAGCCTAATTGGCTCTGAGCCAAAGACATTTAAGGCCAGCTACACCGCTGATGCCGCCAAGATCTTCGGTCGAGCACTACCAGCCGAAACCGAGCTCGAGCTTAAGGTCGGCGCTCAGGTCATGTTTATCAAAAACGATGACTCTTCCGGCATGAAGACCCCGACCGGTGGGTCGGTGCGCCGCTGGGTGAATGGCACAATCGGTAAAGTGATTTCAATGACCAAGATCGGGACGGTTGTGGTGGACGTGGATGGCGAGCGACTCGAAGTTGGTCCCGCCTCTTGGGAAAAGGTTCGCTACGAAATCCAAGAGAAATTTGATGAAGCCTCAGGAAAGGTCAAAGAGACTCTCGTGCCAATCACATTGGCCGAATTCAAACAAATCCCGCTTCGATTGGCCTGGGCGGTCACCATTCACAAATCCCAGGGCCAAACCTATGACGAAGTCCAGATTGACATGGGCCGGGGAGCTTTCTCGCCTGGTCAAACCTATGTCGCTCTTTCACGAGATCGGTCTTTACAGGGGCTATACCTGAATCGGGCAATAGAGATTAGAGACGTGCTGGTGGATCAGGATGTGATTCGATTTATGTCCGGCTCGATACCAGAGCCATTTAGCTCCGAGCTTACGCCGCCCTTCTAGGCACTTGCATAATGCTCAGGTAGGCCTCTCGGGTGAGCCAAGAACCCGATTTGCTAGGCTAACCCTAATAAAATCCTAAATTTAGATTTGGGGTTTTAAATTCAGCTTCGCGAAATGCCAAACGGCTTTCCAGGGTACCGATTGGAGCATTTAGGGCATGAACCTTGAGATTTTGGACACTGCCCAAGGGGCCTGTTCGGCAGCAGCCGACTACATTACTGAAAATTTTCCAGAGCAAGGTGTCTTGGGGGTCGCCACCGGCAACACTCAAATTCCCCTTTACCAAGAATTATCCAAAAGAGCCCCATTGATTGTCAGCAAGGCTTTTGCATTGGATGAATACGTTGGGCTTTCCAAGGATGATCCAAGATCTTTTTATAGCTACCTAAAAAATCTGGTTGAGGGGCCGCTCGGCTTCGAGGCTGGAACCATTCGAGTTCCGAAGGGGAACGCTGCCGATCTTGATCAAGAAGCGTCTGATTTCGAGTTTGAAATGGTCCAGCACCCGGTCGACTTGCAAATATTGGGGGTTGGGACAAATGGCCACGTGGCATTTAACGAGCCCGGGTCCGACCCTGGATCAAAGACCAGGGTCGTGATGCTGAGTCAAGAAACCCGAATTGCCAACAAGGCAGATTTCGGGGATCTTGCACCACAGGCCGCTATCAGTCAAGGTATTGCCACAATTCTCAGAGCCAAGAAGCTAGTTCTGATTGTCACCGGCGAATCTAAGGCGCATGCGCTTTCTATGCTTTTGGCTGGGGTCGAAGACCCCGAATACCCGGTGACGTATCTTGCTGGCCACCCGGGACTAGTTGTCTTTGCCGATAAGCCCGCAGCTAACTAGTTAGCCACCAGTTCAAGGCGTCCCCAACCCTTTTCGACCAGTACTTTTCGTGATGACCTGTGTTTGGGTAGGTGCCGGAAACTAAACTCCCTGGCGCCTCAAAACCCTTGGCCTCGAGAGCTTTGGTTGCGGATGCGTGAAAAGGTCCGTAGTTAGCATCAAGATCAAGAGTGCCGCGATCTGTCCAAACCCGGTGATTGGCTCCATCGGGAAGCATTCCTATGAGCTCTTTGACACAAGTCTCGCCACCAAATAGCCAGTGGGTTGAAAAACAGAGCGAGGTGCCATAGAGGTCGGGCCTTATCGACATTGCATAAAGCGAAATCAGACCGCCCATCGAAGCACCCATAATGGCGGTGCGCTTGGGGTCGTGACTAATGCCGTATTTTTCAAGTGCAAAAGGCAATATGGCGTCTGAGATTAGAGAAACATAGGCGTCCCCAAAACTCTGGGTGCCAGTGGTTTTGTATTCATCGGGAAATGAATCCCAAATATCCTGGTGTTTATCGGAGATTGACTGCGGGGAAAGCTCTCTGATTCTGGTCTCGTCGCTGAGGCCCCAGACCGATATGACTAGCGGCTGTGGGCCCTCGAGCTCGTCATTGATTGCGCTTAAAACCTCCCAGGTCTTGCCGTTATAGGAGCATTTTTCATCAAATATGTTTCTGCCATCGTGCATTATCAAAACTGGAGTCTCCTGATTTAAATCTTTTGGAACCCAGATATCTACCGTGTGCTGATCGAATTCGAAGCGCTCCAGCTTGCCCGCGGCAAGCCTTAGCTCCAAAAGCCTTTTTTCCCTAAACGCCATGAAGAGCGGAAAAGTGAAGGCCATGGCGGTCACCCCCGACAAAACAAGGTAAATCCATACCCTTTTCATGCCTAGTCTCTTGGCCTCGACCAGCATCAGGGTCACCACGGCGACGCCAACTAGCAATAGGTCGACCGATAGCACCCAATCAACTGCGGAACCAAACCAGGCAGTTAGGTAATTCTGTCCACTTACCGATGCAATGCCGTTGAGGGTCCAGGCCGTTATAAGCCCCAGGATGGCGGTTATTAGGTAAATGCGAGAGCGGATGGTGTAATTTTTCAGCATCTAGGAATCATCCCACGAGCCAAGACTCAAAACCCAACCCTGAGCGACTAACCTTTCACCATGCTTCTATCCGACAGAGACATCAAAACCCAAATTCTTCAAGGCCGTATCGGCCTAGAGCCCCTGGAAATGGACCTTATCCAACCAAGCAGCATGGATGTGCGATTGGACCGATTTTTTAG
>JBDNID010000283.1:0-2499 GCA_041688475.1 Aquiluna sp. | reverse complement strand
CGACCAGCTCATGGAATTACCGGATGGCACAAAATTTCAACTGCTAGCTCCGATTGTGCAACAAAAAAAAGGCGAATTCGTTGATCTTTTTGCATCCCTCCAAGCTCAGGGTTATGCCAGAGCGGTGGTTGATGGCGAGACCATAGTGCTCAGCGACGCCAAGCCTCTCAAAAAGTCCTTTAAGCACGATATTTCCGTGGTTGTAGATCGACTGGCGATGAAACCCGAGGTCATTTCTCGGCTCACCGACTCGATCGAAACCACCCTAAAGCTGGCTGACGGGAGGGTAGTGGTGGACTTTGTTGATGAAAAGCGCACTCGCACTTTTTCTGAGCGACTCAGTTGCCCGAACGAGCACGATTTGGCGCTCACTGAGATTGAGCCCAGAACATTTAGTTTCAATGCCCCCTTCGGCGCCTGTCCGGTTTGCTCTGGTCTTGGCACCAAGATGGCCGTTGATGTAGACCTCGTGATTGGCGACCCCGGCAGCAGCATTCGCGAGGGTGTGATACTTCCTTGGTCAACCCAGGGCAAGGGTCTTTATAGCTACTTTGTGAGACTGCTTGATGGTTTAGCAACGGACCTAGAATTTAGCCTCGACACTGCCTGGGAGAAACTCCCCGAAGAGACTCAGGCAGCTATATTGCGCGGAAATGACTTTGAGGTACAAGTAAAGTGGCGGTCACGCTTCGGCCGAGAAATGCGCTACACCTCGGGATTCGAGGGAGTGCTTCCTTATATTGAAAGACGTTATCTGGAATCTGAAAACGACTGGTCGCGAGGCAAGTGGTCGGATTTTCTGAGAGAAATCCCTTGCCCGGCTTGTGATGGTGCGAGATTGCGACCAGAGGTATTAGCGGTGACAGTGCACGGCAAATCGATTCACGATGTCGCCGCGTTAAGTCTCTCGAAGGCCCATGATTTTTTTGATGGACTAGCGCTCACTCAGCGCGAGGCAACGATTGCGGCTCAGGTGCTTCGGGAGATCAGAGCTAGGCTCGATTTTTTGCTGGCCGTTGGTTTGGATTACCTCTCTCTGGAGCGCGCCGCAGGCTCGCTCTCGGGGGGCGAAGCCCAGCGAATACGCTTGGCCACTCAAATTGGTGCTGGGTTGACCGGGGTGCTTTACGTATTAGACGAACCGAGCATCGGCTTGCACCAACGAGACAACCGCCGATTGATTGAGACTCTTCTCAAACTTCGCGATTTGGGAAACACGTTGATTGTCGTTGAGCACGATGAGGACACAATTCGGGCCGCCGACTGGCTGGTAGACATCGGCCCGGGCGCCGGCCTAAATGGTGGCGAAGTGGTCCACTCCGGAAGCTACCAAGAGATTCTCAAAAACCCGAACTCCGCGACTGGCGCCTACCTATCGGGTAGAAGCAGGATTGAAACGCCGACCAAACGTCGAAAGGTAGACCCGAAACGCAAGATCAGAGTCGTCGGGGCTCGAGAGAATAATCTGCAAAACGTGGATGTCGATTTCCCGCTCGGAGTCATGACTGCGGTAACCGGTGTTAGCGGTTCGGGCAAGTCGTCCCTGGTTAATGATGTTCTATACGAAGTGCTCGCCAACAAGCTGAATCGCGCCAAGGGTGTTGCTGGAAAGCACACTCGCATCGAAGGTTTAGAGCAACTAGACAAAGTCGTGCATGTTGACCAGGCTGCGATTGGAAGAACAGCGAGATCGAATCCCGAAACCTACAACGGTGTCTTTGATAAGATGCGCGCTCTTTTTGCAGAGACACCCGAGGCAAAGGTCCGCGGTTATCAGCAGGGAAGATTCTCATTCAACGTCAAAGGTGGTAGGTGCGAGACCTGCTCTGGAGATGGCACCATTCGTATCGAAATGAACTTCTTACCCGATGTTTATGTCATGTGCGAGGACTGCAAGGGGGCTCGGTATAACCGCGAGACCCTGCAGGTGAAATATAAACGAGCATCTATTGGCGATGTTCTGAACATGCCAATCAGCGATGCGGCAGAGTTCTTTGCACCCATTAACTCAATTGCCAGATTCCTAAACACCCTGGTGGATGTTGGCCTGGGCTATGTGACCCTTGGCCAAAGCGCCACCACACTTTCGGGCGGAGAGGCCCAACGAGTCAAGCTCGCCACTGAGCTGCAGCGCCGATCAACCGGAAAGACGATATACGTCTTGGATGAACCGACCACTGGTCTGCACTTTGAAGCTGTCCGTAAGCTGCTTTTGGTTCTCAACGGTCTGGTCGAAAAGGGCAACACCGTGATTGTGATCGAACACAACCTCGATGTGATTCGCTGCGCCGACTGGGTGATTGACTTAGGTCCAGAAGGTGGTTCCGGGGGAGGCCTCGTGGTGGCTCAGGGAACTCCTGAGAAGATTGCCAAATCACCCGATAGCCACACCGGCAAATTTCTTGGCGAGCTTTTGGGGTAGCGATGGCTAAAGACCTGTCTTTCAGACCAGCAACCGGGGAAATACCTACCAAGCCAGGGGTTTATCGCTTTCTAGAT
>JBDNID010000282.1:0-11180 GCA_041688475.1 Aquiluna sp. | reverse complement strand
TAAAACTTAGGCCAGAGTCGTAGGACTCAATTTCACCCTCGAGACTGAAAAGCATTGCCTCTTTTGTGACAATGTCGACCTCGTCGGCTGGGGTTAGTTTTTTTAGTTCGGCAATCACGTTTTTGATATCGAGCTCGCCTTGAGCTAAAGCCTCGGGAGAGTGGTCATCCATATCCCCTTCGCCACCGGGATAGCCGATTGAGGTCGCGAATGAAGGATAGACATCAGCCATTTGTCTAACCCAGTTGTTTGCAAGAGTGTCAATTTCTGTTTCGATGCGCTGCACGGCTATCTCCCTTAGTAAGAGGTTTATGACTACTAAACCTATTCGCTTAAGACTCGAAAGGTTTCGAGAGTAGGGTCCTGCACAAAAGCTATTCTGATTCCCGAGTCCCTTGCCTCCAGAAGTGCTGTCATTGCAGCTTGAGTGATGCGCTCACCCGGGCTAAGAACTGGGACCCCCGGTGGGTATGGACAAATAAGTTCGGCCGACACTCGGCCAACAGCATTGCTGGCGCTCACCGATTCCGAGGGTGCGAAAAAGGCTTCGCGAGGGGTTGTAACGACCTCGGGTTCGATGCTAAACGCGGCCGCTATTTTGATTGGCCTGGGGGTGCCGCGGTACTTATCAACCAACTCGATAATGCGTGCCACTAGGTTGTGGATCCGCTGAGGGGTGTCGGCAAGTGTGATCATCGGGATGATTACATCCCGGTTTGCCATTTCCAGGTCGATGTAGCTGGCGAGAAGTTCCGCTTCCACCAGGTTGCCATCGGCTCCGGTTTCAGAAAGTAGGATAACCAGCTTTAGCGGGTCAATGTATTCGCCATCAATGACCCCGATGCCTGCCGCCCTCAGGGCATTGCGGCCCTGCTGAGTGGCCTCGATAACCGGGCCAATCAGTTCCGCACCGTGGCGCTGCATTAGTGCCCGTGCTGCATCAATCGAAGCCAATATTCGACCGGACATTGAAGTGGTTTGGGTTGAGTCAAAAGTCTTATTTAGTCTTGCCAGATCCACATAGTCACCCTTTGCCAAAACAAAAGAGGCTTGGGAATAGCTTGGAAGCGTCTTGTGGGCAGAGGTGATAACGATGTCAGCGCCTTCGGAAAGCGGATTCTTTGGCAGCGCTGGGTGAAAACCAAAATGAGCCGCCCAAGCAGCATCCACGACAAGGGGAATTCCGGCAGCGTGAGAGACATCGGCAAGTCTGGGAATATTCGACATGGTGCCAACATAGGAAGGCTCGCCAATCAGCACGGCTTTGGCATCGGGGTGCTCTTCTAGTGCAGCTTGCAAGCGGTGTGAGGGTAAGTATTCCGGGAGGCCAGTTCTTGGATTGATCTCTGGTCTGACCCAGATTGGGGTGACCCCCGCGTAAACCATGCCTACCAGAACAGATTTGTGCAGGGTTCTGGAGACGATGACCTTGTCTCCATCTCCGGCAACTGCCATCACGCTGGCATGGTTGGTGCCGGTTGAACCATTCACACCAAAGCGGCACAGGTCCGCGCCCCACAGATCCGCCGCAAGTCGTTCTGCCTCAAGAATCAGTGAGGGGGAGATCCGGTTTGGGTGATTTCCAGGTAAAACTGGAATATCCCCATCCACTATCGGACCGGTTAGATCGATCCTGCCCTTATGTCCGGGAATTTGAAAGGGGTATCTTTCCGAGGTTATATCTCGGATCCATGCATCTAACAAGGGTGCGTCGAAGCGCAGGCCCATGGGGTCATTCGGATCAAGCAGAGTGGCTGCACCAAAAGCGTGCTCGGACATCATCTCATTTCGCAATAATTGGATTGGGCAAAGCCATAAATATACCTAGGTTTACCCCCCGAGGGATAGATAAAACTCAAAACGGCCGGCCTAATTCTTTGCAATCAGGACCTGAAAGAGAATTTAGGCGGGCTCTTGCTGGGTAATACAGTGAATCCCGCCACCCCTGGCGAACAATTCTCTGGCATCAACTAAAACAATCTCTCGTCCTGGATATGCCTCTCGCATTAGCGCCTTGGTTTCTTTGTCACGAGAGTCATCAAAGGAGCATAAAAGCACCCCGTGGTTTAGCACGTAGTGGTTGATGTAGCTGTAATCAACATAACCAACCTCGTCCTTGAGGGTTTCTGGAGCAGAAACCGCAAGTGTCTCCATGCCTTTTCGAATAAAGACCTCGCGGACCTCGGCTGAGACTAAGTAATCCGGGTGATTTGGGTTTTTTTGGTCGTGATACATAACTCGGCCATCGGGCAAAAAACAAGCCACTATGTCAACGTGGCCGCGGGTGCCAAACTCGTCATAATCGCGAGTAAGCCCGCGTTTTAGCCAAATCGCTTCGGTGGTACCCAGCTGCGCGTGGATCTCTTTTTCGACCTCAGCCTTGGTCATCAGTGCATTGCGACCTAAGCCCAGTTGAACTGTTTCTGTGAGAAGAACCTGGCCCTTATCGTTCAGATGAAAACCGCCACCCTCATTGATTAGCGATGAATCAGAGATCTTTGCACCGGCGTGACCGGCGATTTGAATCGCTAGCAAGGCATCTAAATCGTACTTAGCCCAAGGTTGGTCACCCCAGCCATTGAATACCCAGTCAATTGCGCCAAGCTCACCCTTTTCGTTCAGGGTGAAACTTGGCCCCGAGTCCCTGATCCAGGCGTCGTTGATTGGTATGTCGATAATTTCAATTGCAGCCGAAAGATAGCGCTTTGCGATGTCTTGATCTCCCGGGTTTACCACCATTTTCACTGGTTCAAACTCGCTCGCCGCGTTTGCGACCGCGGCCCAGGTTCTTCTGGCCGCTTCGTGCTCGGCTGCGGTCTCACCGAGTGTGTAATCGGAGCTCGGGAAAGCGATCCAGGTTTGTTTGTGTGTTTGCCATTCCGGTGGCATCTTGAAACTCATTGGGCCAACCCGGCGATGCCGCCTTCGACCCCATTGCCGCCTTCGGACCGTGGGTTTCGAATGTCACTGGTCAGTGAAGAATAAGTCTCTGGCCTTCTGGTTCCAAAAAACGGAAAGAGCTCCAGCCAGTCTCTTCTTAGATCAAGATCTAAATCAGCAACTAAAAGCTCATCTCCCTCGCGGCCGGCCTGGGCCAGAATTCTGCCGTAGGGATCGCAAATAAAAGAGCTGCCGTAAAAATTAATCAGACCCTCATCACCCCAACGATTTGGCACAACCATAAAAAGCCCGTTGGCTATGGCGTGACCAACGATGGTTGCGCGCCAAAGCGGTTCGGTGTCAAATTCCGGGTGGTTAGGTTCGGAGCCTATTGCGGTCGGGTAGCAAAGAATGTCGGCTCCGGCAAGTCCATATGCTCTTGCCACCTCGGGAAACCACTCATCCCAGCAAGTCGGTAGACCCAGGCGCGGGTTCCCCTCTAGCCCCAGCTGAAATACCGGGTAGGGGTCTTGGTTCGGACCTTCTTGAAAATATTCATTTTCAAAATATCCTTCGGTTACCGGGATGTGCAGCTTGGCGGCCTTACCAACCAGCTGGCCATCGGGTCCAACCATGATTGCGACATTGAGCCCGCGACCGTCATCAAACCCGGTATCTTCAAAAATTGAAGCGTGAATAAAAATATTTAGTTCACCAGCAAGTCTGGAAACAAATCGGTAAGTCTCGCCGCCAACTAGCGGCTCGGCGGTTTGGCTTGGGTGAGCGTCCGGTTTTGAATCGGCTAGGTATCGACTTAGGGTCAACTCGGGCAAAAAGACTATTTGAGCCCCGGCCTCTTTGGCTTTTCTGATTCCAAGCTCCAAGTTTGCTCGATGCTCATTGGGATCTGGGCGCCACGATACTTGCAGTGCGGCGACTCTCAGTTTTGCCCGTTGGGGCTCTTTGGTTCTCGAGAGTAATGGCTGAGTCTCGGCAATCGTAACTTTCATCGTTACCGCATCGTTTCTAGAATCTGAATTAGGTCTTCGTATTTAGTACTGGGATTCACTATTGCGAAGCGGGTATTGACTTTCCCTTGGTGGCTTGATGGGACCACGAAAGCGAACTGGCTTTCGAGCAACTCTTGAGACCACTGGTCGTAATCCTTCTGAACCCAGCCGACTCTTTCAAATACCACTACCGATAATTGCGGCTCACGAACCAATTTGAGATATTCCCGGGACTTGATTTCATCCGCAATCTTCCTGGTCAACAGGACATTTTCGCTAATTGCCTCTCGGTAGGCGGCTATCCCGTGGGTCGCAAGCGAGAACCAGAGCGGCAAACCGCGCACCCGTCTGGTTAGATTAAAGCCGTGATCTGAGGGATTGAAGTCTCCAGAAGTGTTGAGGGTCTCTAGGTATTCGCCGTGCTGAGTGTGGGTTTGCTTGGCGAGTTCTGGCTTTGCATAAACCAGAGCACAGGCGTCAAACGGCGCGTAGAGCCACTTATGTGGGTCGACTATAAATGAATCGGCATGTTCAATCCCAGCGTATAGTTCCTTTAGTTCCGGAGCCAGGATGCCCGCTAGGCCATAGGCCCCGTCAACGTGAAACCAGAGATCGTGATGTTTTGCCAACTCCGATATCCCCAAAAGATCATCAATGATGCCGAAATTTGTAGTGCCGCTGGTTCCAATAATCGCAAACGGCATTAGGCCCTGGTCTAGCGCATCCTGAATCGCGGCCTTCGCCGCTAACTTCCCAAAGGAGCCGGTCGTTGAGGCATCACCAGTGACGACTGCCACATCCATCACCTTGGCCACGGCCTTAACAGAAGAGTGAGCTTCGGAGGAGCAAATGATTGCCCAGAGCTTGCGGCCGTGTTTTTTTATCGCCTGATCTCGGGCCACCACCAGAGCGGATAGGTTGCCCAGGGTGCCACCTTGCACAAACACCCCACCCGCTGTTTTCGGCAAACCGCATTCATCAGCTAAAAATGAGAGCACCTGGTTTTCGGCATAGACAGCGCCAGCGCCCTCTTTCCAGCTTCCGCCATAGATGGAACTTGCTGAAACCACCAGGTCAAAGAGTGTGGCAGCTTTGGTGGGTGCTGCCGGTATAAAAGAAAGATAGTTGGGATGATCAGTCGAGATGGTCGCCGGGGCCAGGACATCTGCAAAAATCCCCAGCGCTTTTTCGCCGCCAAGACCCAGTTCAGTAATTGTTTGGCCGGCTAGAACTTCTAATTCGGCTTGGGTTTTAGGGCCATCCAAGGGAGTGGGGTCGTAATCGAGTCGCACGGATGCGTAATCGAAAATAGCCTGCCGAATACCACTTGTGGCACTCGGTCGGTGCATTGCATCGCTCACTAGAGTCTCCTTCGACCAAGTGAATTCTAACCAAGCGGTCCCTTGTGATAGTGATCAAAGATGATGTTGGTTCTAGTGTTGGCGACCGATTGATTACTGCTTAGCTGCTCTAAGACAAATTCGCGGACTTCGTCCGAATCCCTCACGGCGACGTGGACTATGAAATCCTCGGCGCCCCCGAGGAAGAAAACTTGAGTCACCTGTGGGTGTTCTCGCATCTGATTCATGAATGAACTCAGGTTTGCCCTGGCTCCGGCGCGCAGTGTTACAGAGATAAGCGCTTGTAGCTCAAGACCCAAGGCTGGAGGCGAGACCTCAGCCTGAAAACCCAGAATCACACCAGACTGAACCAGCGCTCGGACTCGGCCGAGACAGGTGGAGGCGGCGATGCCCACCGCCTGGGCTAAATCGGCGTTTGTGAGCCTGCCATTGACACTTAATTGAGCCAATATTACAAGGTCAATCTCGTCGAGCTCCGGGTAGTTCTGAATTTTCTTCGATTCCATAGCCCTAATTCTCTCATATTTCGAATAAAACGATTAAACAATTCGTTTAGACCAAATTTAATACGAGTTATGTTTGAATAATTGCAGATTACGCCAAAATAATGCGAGGTCATCAAGGGAGATTTCAATGATTATTGGCGTGCCAAAAGAAATTAAAAATAACGAGAACCGTGTGGCAATGACGCCGGCCGGTGTGCACGAACTAGTGGTCCGTGGTCACCGCGTGCTGGTCGAGCAATCGGCGGGTGAGAATTCTGGGTTTTCGGACGTGACCTATGTTTTGGCAGGGGCGGAAATATCGCCCGATGCCAATTCTGTTTGGGCCGAATCCGACATGATCGTCAAGGTCAAAGAGCCGATTGCTAACGAATATCCGCTCATGCGTGAGGGGCAGATTCTATTCACTTACCTTCACCTTGCCGCATCAAGGGAGTGCACCGAGGCAATTCTTAGATCTAGAACTACCGCCATCGCTTACGAGACCGTGCAGTTACCCAATAATTCATTGCCACTATTGCAGCCCATGAGTGAGGTGGCCGGAAGGCTATCGGCGCAAATTGGGGCTTACCACCTCATGAAGACCAATGGAGGCGCCGGTCTTCTAATGGGTGGCGTCGCGGGAACCCCGAGAGCAAAGGTCGTGGTTATCGGCGGAGGGGTGGCGGGAACAGAGGCGGCCCTGGTTGCGAACGGCATGGGCGCTGAGGTCACAGTAATCGATTTATCGCTGCCGAGACTTCGAGAAATTGACGCTCGATTTAACTCCGAAATTCAAACTCGAGTGTCTACTAAATACGAGATAGCAGAGCAGCTACTGGATGCCGATTTGGTTATCGGCTCGGTTTTGATTCCGGGAGAACGTGCTCCGAAGCTGGTTACTGATGAGATGGTCAAGACAATGAAAAAAGGCGCGGTCTTAGTTGACATCGCGATTGACCAAGGGGGCTGTTTCGAAAACTCACGGCCAACAACTCACGATGATCCAATTTTCGCTGTTCACAACGCCATCTATTACTGCGTCGCAAACATGCCGGGAGCGGTGCCGGCCACTGCCACCAGGGCCCTAACCAATGCAACCCTTCCTTATGTGATAGCTCTGGCTCAAAAAGGCTGGGTTAGGGCTATGGAGGATGATAAGGCTTTGGCGCTTGGTCTAAATGCTCACGAGGGCAAGATCACTTATCAGGCTGTGGCGGACGTGTTTACCGATTTAGCCAAGGCGCTTTAGCGCTTTTTTCGCCTAACCAAAGTTATGGTGATGGCTAAAAGGGTTACCCCTAAAAGCACCCAAAGAGCTACTGCGCGATCTTGGGCAATTGATTCACAAGATGTCCAGCCGGGCTGCTGCGCGTCCGGACTGCAAGTTTCTGGGTCAAAAAAACCAATCCACCAAGCCAAAATGCCAATGCCTGCAATAGTTGCCAGCATGGCAAGTGAGTTGTTGCGCAATTAGCCCTCTTGACCGGTTTCTTGACCCTTTTCGAGTTCTGCGCGGACGTCGTCCATGTTGAGCGCCTGAACCTTTTCTATTATGTCTTTAAGCGCCGGTTCTGGAAGTGCGCCGGCTTGATTAAATAACAAAACACCGTCGCGAAAAATCATCAGGGTTGGGATTGATGAGATGCCGGCCATGCTGCTGAGTTCTTGGTTTGCCTCGGTATCAACCTTGGTAAATCGAATCTCGGGGTGGTTTTCAGAAACCTTTTCAAAAATTGGGCCAAACATCTTGCAGGGGCCACACCACTCAGCCCAAAAATCAACCAGCGTTATGCCGGGCTCCTTGATGGTGGTTTCGAATGTCTCTAAGGTGAGATCTACTGTTGCCATGAAGCTAATCAACTACTTTCTCGTAAGTTTGCTTCCTTGCGGTTTGGGCAAGGAGGATTCCTGCGATTACCACCATACCCCCGAGAGCCTGAGTAAGGCTGATCACTTCGTTTAGCCATAAAAGGGCAAATAAGAATGCGAGCACGGTCTCGCTTGTCGCGATAACCCCCACGATGGTTGCACTTAGGTGCCGAAGAGCTAAAAAGCTAAACATCATCGGCATAAATCCGCCCATCACACCAAGCCACAAAAGTGCAAGCCACAATGGAGCATCGAAGCCCGAGAGATTACCCATGAGGTTTTGTGGCTCTCGTAGTCTCCCAAAATCAAAATCCCCAAGGCCGGCAAAAGGTAGAAATATCATGGTCGAAATTCCCATGGCATAAACCATGGTGACATTTGTTGGCAGGGTGCGCTGCACTCTTTCGCCGGTTATAAAGTATGTGGTCAAGGAAAGCGCGGCGGCAAATGCGAATAACACACCAATGGGGTCAAGCGTCGATGCCCATACTTCGCCCACTACCGCTAGGCCACCCAGTACTAAAACTGCGCCGAACCAGATTTGCCGTTTCACTTTTTCTTTAAAAAATACAAGCGCTATCAGGGGCACCCAGAGCACTGCGGTGTATTCGATAAGTAATGCGATGCCAATCGGCAGCCTCACGACTGCAATCGAATAAGTCCACTGCAGCATTCCGGAACCCACGACACCCATCAGAATAATGACCGGCAATAGCCTTAGAGGAAACCGGAAGCTCTTCCGATTAGCCGTTATAGCCCAAATTAGTGCAATCAAAAATGCGCAGAACGAACGAACTATTACTACCTGTTCGGTGCTGAGCCCCGATTGAATAATCACTTTGGTTGCCGACGCATTTAAGCCGAACAGAATGGCGGCTATCAGCGCAAAGGCAACTCCGAGCGTGGGGTGTTTTTGAGTCAATTGAGCTTAACCTGTAACTTTCTGGATTTGGAGTGGATCCCGGAGTTTCAGGAAGAAATCACGCCGTCTCTTAGTTTAGATTCGATATGGAAAAATTTGTACTCGGTGGCGGTTGTTTTTGGTGTTTAGATTCTGCATTTGCGGAATTCAAAGGGGTCAGAGATGTGACCTGTGCTTATACCGGCGGAGAATTAGAGAACCCGAGCTATGAGCGCGTGTGCGATGGCAACACCGGTCACGCCGAAGTGGTTTCAATCGAATTCGATGAAAACGTCATCACCTCCGAGCAAATCCTAGAAGTCTTTTTCACCCTCCATGACCCAACCCAGCTAAACCGTCAGGGTGCGGATGTTGGAACCCAATACCGCTCGAGCATGTTTTACACCTCAGAGGCCCAGCGTGAGGTTTTTGAAGCGGCCGCGGAGAAGACTAAAGAAATCTGGGGCGAGAATGTCGTCACCGAAATTTCCCCTCTTCCCGAGTTTTATCGGGCCGAAGAGTACCACCAGGATTATTTCGCAAAGAACCCAAACCAGGGGTATTGCTTAGCCGTGGTGGCCCCCAAAGTGGCCAAGGTTCGCGCCAAGTTCGCCTACCTAATTTCCTGATTAAACTTTCTCACAGCAGGCTCTTTTGAGAAGTTATCCACAGATTGCAACAACCCCCTTTCGCGAAGCTAGGCAAACCTTCAAACTTGCCCCACTTCACAAATGAAAGGGGCTCAAATGACTGAGCAAATAGCAGTTTCAGGATTAGTTGCAACCACTCCCAGAGAAGTCGTCACTTCAGACGGCTTGGCTATCACCTCGTTTCGATTGGCATCTTCAAAGCGACGCTTTGATAGAGCAACTGGCAACTGGGTTGATGCTGAGACCAATTGGTTTTCGGTAGTTGCTTTTCGCCAACTCGCAAAGAATACGGCGAGTTCGATCTCCAAGGGCGACCGGGTCGTTCTTTTTGGAAAGCTAAAAGTTCGAGATTGGGATAACGGAGAGCGTTCTGGCACGGCCGTAGAAATCGAGGCTAGCTCGATAGGCCACGATCTGATGTTTGGCGTGAGTTCATTTGTGCGAGTCAAGCCAAACTCTGAGGAGCCAGCAGAGGTAGAAGGGGATCAAGAAGATTCGGAGGCTGAGCTGCAACCAGCTTAGTTTTTCGATACGGCCGGGCTAAGTCCCCCAACTGCCCACCCGGCCACAGAGAAATCCCTCTTCGTTTTTATAGGCCCTGTCCCAATCCCGGAGCAAGGCTGTTTGGATAAACTATCCGAAAAGGCGAAGAGGGATTTTTCGCAGCTATTTCAGGAATCGGGAAAAATTGGCTGAGTTTATTTACCAAATGATTAAGGCGCGCAAAGCGCACGGCGACAAGGTCATCCTCGACGATGTGACGTTGGCGTTTTATCCTGGGGCCAAAATTGGAGTTGTAGGTCCAAACGGTTCCGGTAAGTCAACGGTTCTAAAAATCATGGCCGGCATGGACACACCGTCAAATGGAGAGGCTCGGCTGGGCGCAGAGTTTTCGGTGGGGATATTGCTTCAAGAACCTCCCCTGAACGAGGAAAAAACCGTTTTAGGAAACGTGCAAGAGGCCGTCACTGAGATCATGGGCCAGCTCGAACGATTCAACGAAATTTCTGCCGAGTTAGCTAATCCTGATGCCGACTACGACAAACTTTTGGGTGAAATGGGCACTTTGCAAGAGCACATCGATGCCGCCGATGGCTGGGACCTTGAGAACCAGCTCGAGCAAGCGATGGATGCACTTCGGTGCCCTCCGAGTGACACGCCCGTCACGAATCTTTCCGGCGGAGAGCGCAGAAGGGTCGCCTTATGCAAGCTTTTATTGCAAAAGCCGGATCTTTTGCTTTTGGATGAGCCAACTAACCACTTGGATGCTGAGAGCGTGTTGTGGTTAGAGCAGCATCTTGCCAAGTACACCGGTGCAGTGCTCGCGGTAACTCACGATCGTTACTTTTTGGATAATGTCGCGGAGTGGATTTTGGAGCTTGATCGCGGCCGCGCTTACCCATACGAGGGAAACTATTCAACTTACTTAGAAAAAAAGGCTGAACGACTTAATGTCTCGGGCAAGAAAGATGCGAAGCTATCGAAGCGATTGCAGGACGAGTTGGAGTGGGTTCGATCTACCCCCAAGGCAAAGCAAACCAAATCAAAGGCTCGTTTGGCCCGCTACGAAGAGATGGCGGCTGAGGCTGATAAGACTAGAAAGTTAGATTTCGAAGAGATTCAGATTCCACCTGGCCCGAGACTGGGAAACATTGTTCTAGAGGCAAACGAGCTTGCCAAGGGCTACGAGGGGCGAATGCTCTTTAGCAACCTAAGTTTCAGCCTTCCAAGAAATGGAATTGTGGGAATCATCGGCCCAAATGGTGTCGGTAAGTCAACCTTGTTCAAGTGCATCACGGGCCAAGAAGAACTCGACTCAGGGGTACTTAAAATTGGTGAAACGGTTTCGATTTCCTATGTGGATCAGTCCCGAGCCGGGATTGATCCAAATAAATCTCTCTGGGAGGTCGTCTCGGACGGCCTGGATTACATGCAGGTGGGTCAGGTTGAGATGCCATCGCGTGCCTATGTCGCAGCTTTCGGTTTCAAGGGCGCTGACCAGCAGAAGAAAGCTGGAGTTTTAT
>JBDNID010000281.1:0-4257 GCA_041688475.1 Aquiluna sp. | reverse complement strand
GGTTAGAGCAACGGACTTTTAATCCGTGGGTCGTCGGTTCGAATCCGACGGGGCCTACTTTGGATTTTTGAATCAGACTTGTGATTGCCCCAAAATATCCGGTTGACGTCTCCGAATCCTAAGTTCAGCTGGGCCAAATAATCTTGAGGGTAATTCCTCCCACAAATGACCTCCAAAAATCCTAAGAATCTCGGGAAGCACAGACTTTGCGAATGAGTTGACCCATGAATGAAAAAAACTAACCGCAGGCTAATAGGTGTCTATAAGGCCGATGGGGGCATTCTCGGTGAAGTTTCATACCTCATTGGACACTTGCTTGGCACCAAGGAGTGCAGCTTATGCGACATCACCCACTCTCCCTTGAAGAAAAAGGCTGAGTTCAAGGAATTTGAAAAAAGGCTGCAAGCGGAATTAGGCATTGGCTTTCGCCTTGCCCACATGAACGAACGCACCGAAGCAGAGCTTGCCGCTTCCTTAGGTCAAGAGCCATGTGTTCTGCTAGAAAATGCAGACGGCTCGATAGAGTTTTTTCTAGATTCTGAGGAACTAAAAGCAGCGAGCGGCCAGGTTTCTCCCTTTGAGGTGCTCGTGAGATCCAAGCTAAGAATGATTCCCTAAGAATTTAATTGCCCGAATCCTGCTGGACCTCCTCAGCTAAATTGATGGCCAGGTCGATGCGCCCAATCATTTTCACCGAAGGCAATTAAACCAGTTACTTTTTTCTTAGAACTCTCTCAATAGCCCACCAAACAAAAATAATCCCAACCGCGAATATGAAGCCGTAAGAAGAATTGATTTGTTGGAGGGTGTTCATTTGTTCCTTTCAAAAAAGCATCTTTAGAAGAGTTTAAATGACCACGAAGTGCAGCTAAGGTGCCCACAAAGCATTGTCATGAACCACTCAGGAACATAGGCGACTGGCGAGTTTTTTTAGGTCAGACCTGGATGCACAGAAAAAACAAGATG
Organism: Aquiluna sp.; assembly: GCA_041688475.1. Taxonomy (GTDB): domain Bacteria; phylum Actinomycetota; class Actinomycetes; order Actinomycetales; family Microbacteriaceae; genus Aquiluna. The sequence continues at coordinate 3,291 of JBDNID010000281.1, read as the reverse complement.
TGGCAAAATTTGTTCGGAGGTCTTTGGTTTTTCAAAAGCAGTTAAAGAGCTTTTAGCTATTGAGTCTTTCGGTGTCCATTGGGATAACACCATCGGCGTAAAGCTCTTCAGCCAAGCGCTTGAGCGAAGTCAAAGCAACGTTCTGGGTCATTGGTCCATAGCTGATCCTTGCAACACCCAGAGCTTCATACTCGCTTGCGCTTAAGGAACCTGGCAAGCCGATAACGCTCATCTTGCGCATGCCAATTCCTTCAACAAGGGTTTTGGTGCGAATCGCATCCAGGACGCCAGGTACAAACACGCAGGTTGCCCCTAAATCTAGATATGCCTTGCCTCGCAAAATCGCCTCTTCAGTGGCCTCTTCCGCACTTCGATCTCCCGGCTTCAAAACCGCATCGGTTCGAGCATTCAAAACCAGGTCCACGCCCTCATCCTGAGCACCCAGGAGTAATGCGCTCATCCGTGCCTTGGATGTATCCAAAGGCTCCATTCGGTCTTCAACATTTAGACCGACAACTCCTAAAGCAACCACTCGCCTAACATTTTCACGAACCTTTACCAGGTCTTCTGGATCACCTCCAAAGCCAGCATCGAGGTCTGCGGTGACAGGAAGTTCGGTGGCTTTAACAATGCGCTCTAAAGCAGCAACCAATAGGTCAAAAGGAATGTTTTGACCATCGGGATAGCCATGGCTGGCCGCGATGCTGTGACCAGCGGTGGCAATGGCTTTTGTCGCTGGATTTGCAGCCACCACCTTGGTGGTCACGGCGTCCCAAACGTTTACTAGACGCAGAATCTCAGGGGCATCATGAAGGGTTCTTAAGGTGTCTGCTTGATTAGTCATGTATTCGAGATTAGACCAAGGCCAGGTTTTTGCCAATATCCATGACCCACGGAGCGCTCGCAGCTTTGGGTCACGCAGGTCCGCCTAAAGAGCCTGCAGGCGGTTCTATTAGGCGAAACCACCGTCACACAGCTGGTCGAAAAACTCGATGGTGGCACTAGCGGTCAGATTTATCATCACATCAAGGAGCTGATTTCTAGCCGTTGGCTAACTTCTCTAAAGCGCGGAGCCTATGAAATGCCACCCGCCAGGATTGTTCCACTCATGGCCGTCTTGACTGCAGTTGGCACGCCAAATTAGTTCGTTTGAACGTTAGGTTCAATTGCTCAAAATTAAAGCTTCCAAGGGCTGGTTGGGCAATGCAATCCAGCCCTCGATTTTTGCCTGTTCCAGCTGGCTTGAGGTCGGAGGTTCATAAAAACCAAGCGCTGCGGATCGGGTGGCTAAAGCCGCGATGACCGAATCAAAGGCGTCACAAGACTCCACCATTAAGGACCGAAAATTTGACAGATCTAGCCACGGGGCTTGGCGCTGGATGGCACCCAGTAAAAGTTCACGAGTCTCAGCCGATGCTCGATAGCCCTTTGTGTCAAAACCCCAGAGTTTGAGGGTCGCGCCCGGGTAAACCTCAACCACAACACCGGCACCGGATCTATCAATTGGGATGCGGCTTAACTCCAGTCTTCCCAATAGTCCTGCAGCTCGCATAGCGGTAAGGCCGAGCCTGTCGGTCGCGACACTCAAAGGCCAACGCCCTGAGATCGCTCTCACGGCCCTATCAGTCTCTCGGTAGGACAATCTCCTTCGCCAATCCATCCCACCATCAACAGCATGGTTTGAGGACCCTAACTCCGAGTGGCTGGTCAAGAACTCAACGAACTCAATTGGCCAGCCCAGGGCGCAGTCGATACCTATTTTGTTGACCTTTTGGCAAGCGTCGACAATCGCTTCATCAACAATGCCTAGCTGGAGACTTAGCAGTTTGGCCCGGCTTGCACTCCAGTTAATAACGGCAAGGGCGGTGCCCTTGGGCTCTGCGGCCAGATCTACTCCTGCGGTCAACACGAATTAAGCCTAGCCAGATAGCGCCCGATTGATTTAGATTCAGCAGTTTGCGCACTCGCGACATTAGCTGAAGGAATAGATGCCTGCTTCGAGCCCTTGCACCTTTTAGTAAGACAAGGTTAGGAAGAAGTAATAAATGATTGTGAACCCGAGCGGCATCCACCACGTCACTGCACTGGCTGGCAACCCAGCTGGAAATGTGGCTTTTTATACCAGGGTTCTTGGGCTTCGGCTGGTGAAACAAACCGTGAACTTCGATGCACCACATATCTGGCACCTTTACTATGGTGACACTCAAGGCAGCCCTTCAACACTGATGACCTTCTTCCCCTGGCCCGGAATCACCTCGGGCAAAGAAGGCTCCGGCCTCACAACCAAATCTTCCTTCAGCGTGCCTCGCGAAGGCATCGGCTGGTGGTCCGATCGACTAGCGAAGCTTGAGATACCAAACACGCTAAGCGATGACGGCCAAGAGATCACTTTCCGCGACTCCGACGGCATGCAACTATCGGTTGTGGCGACAGATGCAGACGCTAGAAGTGGTTGGGATGGAGTTGGCTCAATCCCCCAAGAGTTTGCCGTCAGAGGCTTACACTCGGTGACCCTAAGCCAAAGGGTCATGGACCCAACATCGGATTTATTAGTTTCCGATTTGGGCATGACTCATAAAAACGACACCGACTCGGGCGCCACCTTCACCATGGGTGACGGTGGCTCAGGAGCTCAGGTTGAGGTTTTGGGTGGCGTCCTGGAACGCGGCCTGCAAGCCGGTGGCACCGTTCACCACGTGGCATTTAGGGCGCCCGACCTGGCAACGATGGAGTCCTGGCGGCAAGAACTCTCCAGCCGAGGAATCGCCGTCACCGAAATCTTAGATAGGCAATATTTCAAGAGCATCTATTTCCGCGAGCCAGGTGGTGTTCTGTTCGAGATAGCGACCGACTCTCCAGGATTCGATATTGATGAGCCGCTTCTAGAGTTGGGCAAAAAGCTCAAGTTGCCGCCATGGCTTGAGCCATCTAGAGAGCAAATAGCTGATTCGCTTCCAGACCTAGGAGTAGTAGATGACTAACCCCAGCGACCTAACAAGACCGCACGTTTTTAAACCCGGTAGCGAAAAGGTATTGATTCTCCTTCATGGCACCGGCGCAGACGAGCACGACCTGATTCAACTCGGCGAACTGCTGAGTCCCGAGGCTACCCTTTTATCGCCCAGGGGCATGAATACCGCAGAAGGAATGAATCGCTTTTTCGAGCGCAATCCCGATGGCAGCTTTGTGCAGGAATCTTTGGCAGAAGCAATCAAGGAACTCGGTGGCTTTTTTAAAGCAGCGGAAAAAGAGTATGAGGTTGATATCTCGAAGTCTTACGCGGTTGGGTTC